>JBAYNS010000032.1:0-10132 GCA_041678625.1 Candidatus Peribacteraceae bacterium | reverse complement strand
TTCCCACGTAAAATCAATCAATGGCATTGTTGTTCTTGGCAAGATATTTACGTTCACCGGAACTCCGCCTCGCATCTCATAGTTATTGTTCACTTCCGGCGTTCCCTCAAATTTGAGATCCGGTAACTTCAGTGTTTCCACTACACGGACAACCTTGGAAAGTTCTGCAATCTCCCCCGCTTCGGAATGTACGCGGGCTTTCACCTGATAGACTCCCCTCCTCTGGAAATTATGCCCAACACGCATCCCCTTAGATTTATCTCCATCGCCGAAATCCCAGATGACATCTGCAATCGGCACTTCGGACTCTATGTGGAAAATCGTGCCGAACGGCGCAGGGCTGATGAGATTTTCTGGCTCGGAGATCAGGACAACGGGGAACGGCGGCGACTGCGGTTCGTATATTTCAATCTGACGGGCATACTGCTTCTGTGTCTGATTCTCAAATTTGACGAGTGCAGTGACGTTCACTTTACCTGTTCGCAGATATGTATGCGCCGTTTCTGTTAGATCGGTTACAACATCAATAATGCCGTCTTCATCGAAATCCCATTGAACTTCTTGGATCATTTCCGGATCCTCTACTAGGTGTGCAACACTGAAACGTACGGGCTCATCTACTCCCGGACGCTGAGGAGACACGGAAAATTGCTCCTGAGAAATAGCCAGACGACTCCGTACTACACGATTGGTTCCATCGCTCAAATATATAACGACGGCTATGGTATAGGCACCTGAACGATCAAAGAGCGCCGTTGTTGTTGGTACAACTGTACGGTCATTCTCTTCTCCATCACCATCGAAATCCCATGCATACTCCAGACTCTGCAATCCCCGACGCTGCAGAATTTCCACAGATTTCTGCACACTGAACGTTACCGGAAGCGGTGCAATGAGTTCCGTGGCATCCACCGGATCAATGATATCGATACCCAATGGCGGTTCTCCCGTAATTACTACAGGAACTACACCACAGAGGATGAGTCCCGGTGCAATAAAAGCAATGGCACGTAGTGCACCAAAGCTACGCACTTTGACTGGAATACCTTTGCGCAATATCCGTCGGAATGCCACTGCACCGCCGCCCAGCAATATCAATGCTGCAACAAGACAACTCATAGCTCCTGGCATAAGCAATTGCTGGAATGCCCCTGTGCGGTTGGGGAATATTGCCAAAAGGAATATGCACCAACCAACGAACAGCACATACGGCACAGTGATCATAACGATGAGAATACGCTTCATGCGCTTTGTGAGTTCGGGAGGAACATTGTCTCCGGCAAGTGGCACTGGCGGTGGCGGAGCAATGCCGTCAATCGACGAGGAAGGATTAGGCATAAGACTATTCGGGCATGGGTAGTACGGCAGCGTTTCCCTCCATAAGCTGTTGCAGTATATCCTCTTCCATTCCTGATGGCAGCTGAAGATCTTCTATGCCAAGTGTCGGCAACATTTCTGGAACGCCAGGCAATGCAAGTGGCTGTGCATCGGTAGGCAGTACTATAGGAATAGCTGCATCGTGATCATGCATCTGCATCTCGAACGAGAAGAAAAATGTCCCGCCGTTCTGCAAGGAAATATCCTGTGATGACCAGCTTACTTTGAGCACTACAAATGTCTGCGCATCGATCCACAGTTCCCCAGTTAGATTCGCACCACCCATAACACGGTCGAATTCCTCCTCATCGAATTCCCTGTCGTTCTGTTGATCAAAATCCTGCAGATACACACGCAACTTCTCTTTATCCACTTCAGTAGTGTAATGATACGCAGTGCGCCCGTTCACTTGCGTGAACCCGTGCTCCTCTACGACACGCACGACTTGTGACTGTGCGCGGAAGAGCGAAGGATCCGGTGTAATAAACACCGTGACCGGCTGCTGCGGGGATGAAGGAAGTATCCACCACTGGCCCAGGAGATTCTCCACAACAGGACTGGAGAAGACGGGATGTTTAGGATCGCTCTCCAGCGTGTTCACCCGCAGAAATGCCTCATTTTCCGCATCGACAATAACTTCGGCATCAATCGTTACTGTTGTTTCCGTTGTTCCCTGCACAAGAATAACCGACCCTTCGGCGTGCACACGAACCTGGCTGCCGCCTTCCTGCATTGTTCCATCGATGTCTGCCACGCCCTCCACTGCAGTGCCATCGGGGTTTTCACCGCCAAAACGCACGCGTCCGTCAAAAAGCGCTGATTGGAAATTCTGACTTGCCCGCGCCGCTCGTGTCATGACTTCCTCTACGGGCAACCGCTCAACAGTACTCATGCACGATACAAGCAGAAGGCACCCGATGAGGAGGTACGGCACACGTCTCATGAAAATACGGAAGAGTTCCTGCAAAGTGTGCCACGAATGGCCTCCTGTTGGCTAGTGACATTTCCTCTCCCTGTGACACTTTCATACCGTTTTAACTGCGACTGCGCACGGGTGTTGCCTCAATATCACTGTTTTCTTCCACGACAAAATCAATTGTCCTGCTACGACTTGCACGCACATCACCCCGTACAACCAGAATACGTCTGGTATGCTTCTGCAGAAGGAGCGACGGATCGAATACGAAACGCACATGGTCATCATCCATTGTCACAATGCGTTGAGATGCCATTCCCTGCCCAGCCTGGATGAATAGATTCTGCAGATCACGATCCCGTGCACTGCCGTTATTCGTAAGCGTTATGGCACTGATTGCATGATCATCTCTGCCATCCGATTCCAGCTGCAAACGTGCAAGAATGCGCTGGGATCCCCACGTTGGACTGGTGAATACGCGAAGGTTCTCTACGCTAATAATGCCAATGGACAATCCTGCTGTACGTCGCACGACTCTGCTCACGGTATCTCCATAACGCACACGCACCGTTGCATCACCGGCATCAACGCCACGCGGTCCGACAAAAATAAAACGATGTTCCCCGGCAATCGCCGCATTCTCAGAAAAATCGACTGCAACCACAAATGTCTTGCTGGTGCACGCTTCAATAAAAAGACCTGTTGTCCGCAGCTGCACCGTGCCATCGCGATTAGCAATACTCTGCGCATTGGAAACACGATCGGTGCCACTCATGAGATACACTGCATCAATATCCTCGCGGCTGCCTAACCCGCGACGCTGCACCGTGAGCGACGCGACGCGAATATCCGCCTCACATGAGGCGCTCAGCGTCAGTTCCAGCATGGGAACACGCTGCGCTCCAGGCGGTACGCCCCGCTCGGCCGTCACGCCGTGCACGTCTACCGTGAGCACTCCCGGTGCATGGACTTCCTGTTCCGTTGCGGAGGACACAGGTAAATCCCCGTGCATTGTAAAATTAGAGAGGAAGAGCGCAAGGAGTAAGGAAGATGTCATCAGGCAGAAAGTATACCCCATAACGAGTCTCCCCGCGAGGAACTTCTTGCCTTAGCTGCCATGCACACTTGCTTGGTATCCTTCCATAAGTGCCTGTGCCTCAATGCCAAAACTATCCCGTAAATTTTCTACAGGTTTTTGCTCTGAAACTGGATTCCGAGGTGGCGCATCTCCCCCGCAATCTTCTTCAGCAACACCTCTCCATAGCTCATCAGAATAACTAGGTGAACCCATAGTGACTCTTAGGAAAGATACTGCGATGCTACCATGAACAGAAGAGTGCACAAGTACAGACTATGAACATCGTTTACCAACTTCCTCCCGCTCCACCGCCGCCAAAGCTCCCACCGCTAAATCCTCCAAAGCCGCCCCCGCTGCTTCCACCCGATCTGCCGCCGCCCCATCCCGATCCTCCAGCCCACCATGCAGTCTTGCCGCGTTTGCGGTACTCGCGCGAGACAAGGAAATCCAGCAGTAAGCCGATTGCTGTGAGCAGTGGAATAATGAGCCACCACGAAAGGAATATCGTGAGGACAACACCAAAGAAAGCTCCAACAACACCGCCCAGCCACCATGACTTACTGCGCGCCATCATCGCAATGAGCCACTGGAAAACCATGATGAAACCAATGAAGAACCACGCCACACCGAATGCCCCTTCTCTCGACGAAGATCCGTTGTAACGATCTGCCGTGTACTCGCCACCGATGTGTTTCTGCAGCGCATCTACCGCCGTTGTGAGTCCTTCGTAGTACTCACCATCCCGAAAGAGCGGAACAATTTCCTCATCAATGATGCCCTTGGCCACGATATCCGGTACCGCTCCTTCCAGACCGTACCCTGTAGCGATAAAGACTTTGCGATCGGTATAGGCCACAAGAATGAGAATGCCGTTGTCGTGTTCTTTGGACCCCACACCCCACTGGCGCCCCACTTCCACCGCAGCATCGGCAATTTCATCAGTCCCCAATGAATCAATCGTCAGAATGGCGATTTCATTGCTCGTTTCCTGTTGGTACGCATTGAGTGTGCGTTCCAGCGTTGCTTCCTGCGCCGGACTAAGGAGCTGCGCCGCATCCGTGACGAATCCATCATTGGGCGGAACATCAAAAGCAAGTGTACTTCCTGCAACAGTACATAGAAGTGCGATACAGCCGGCAATGACGGAGGAACGACGCATGAAAACTAGAACTCAACTGTTGGCGCAACATCAGCGCCTTCCTGCGCTGCAAAGAATACCTGCGGCTCAAAGCCAAACAGGCGCGCGATCATATTGCCGGGGAAGCGCTTCACCTTCACATTAAATGTCTGTACCGCTTCGTTGAAGTCGCGGCGCGCGACGGCAATTCTATTTTCTGTTCCTTCCAGTTGTGCCATCAGATCACGATATGCCTGCGTTGCTTGTAGCTGCGGATAATTTTCGAATGTCACTAAAAGACGTGAAAGTGCGCCATCGAAACTCTGTGCTGCATCAATCTTTGCACTGCGCCCTTCTGCATTGAGCCACTGTGTGCGTGCCTGCGTCACTTCCACAAACGTGGATTGTTCAAATTCCGCAGCGCCCTTGACCGTGCTCACCAGATTGGGAACCAGATCCGCCCGGCGCTGATACTGCGTTTCTACCTGCGCCCACTGTGCATCAACGCGCTCATTCGCTGTGACAAATCCGTTGTATCCGCTCCACATGTAGAAGAGCACAAGAGCAACAACAGCAAGAATGATCCAGAGGAGAGATTTCTTCATAAGACAAATGGGAAATGTAGCGCAAGTATACCAACAAATGACAAGACCACCAAAGCAACCGACGAAATCGAAGATTTTATCGGCGACTATCCCCCAGAGTATAGTAATTGATCGCATCTAATATAAGTGTAAAATATCAAGTATGTCTGACAATCCTGTTGATATTATAAATGAGCTAAGAAAGCTTTCTGCTGAAACTGAATATGTAGAATTTAAAATGAATAACCCAACCCCTGAGGTAATTGGAGAATGCATTTCTGCGCTTGCAAATTCGGCATGTTTGCATCAAATGGGTGAGGCATATTTGATATTTGGTATTGATGATCAAACGCATGCTGTAAAAGGAACAACCTTTGATCACAAAATTACAAAAGGGAAAGGTGGCGAAGATCTTGAGTGTTGGCTCGATGGTATGCTGAACCAAGGTGTTGAATTTAGGATAGAAGAGATAAGTCATCCTGATGGAAGGCTTGTTGCTTTTTACATTCAACCAGCATCTGCTGGCCCTGTTAAGTTCAAAGGAAAGGCTTATATACGAATTGGGAGTCACAACAAAAATTTAGCTAGTTATCCAGAGAAAGAAGCAATTATTTGGGATAGAAAAACGCCATTTGAAGATAAAATCGCAAAAGAAAAAGTTACTGAATCTGAAATTATTGAGTTGCTAAATACTGATGCATATTTTCGTCTTACCGGGATTGCAAGACCAAAAGACCAAAAGGGTATTATCGAAAAGATGTTACAAGAAGGTTTCGTTACAAAGAGAAAAGGAAATTTACATATAACAAATTTGGGTGCCATTCTTTTGGCAGAGAATCTCGGCGCATTTCCGAAGTTACAAAATAGAGCAATGAGAGTTATAACATATGACGGGATTAGTAATCTCAACGCCATGAGGGACGTTGGTGGGTCTAAGGGGTATGCAGTGACATTTGAAAATCTAATCCAATATATAGAGGGGCAATTACCAGCTAGAGAAGAAATTATTGGTGGCATACGGAAGGTTTTTCGTGTTTACCCTGCAAGTTGTATTCGTGAGTTTGTTGCGAATGCATTATCTCATCAAGATTTTTCAATCGCAGGCTCTGTTCCAACCGTTGAAATATTCGAAAATAGAATTGAAATATCAAATCCAGGTAGTGCTTTGATTGAACCAGATCGCTTTATTGATCATCCGCCAAAATCACGCAATGAAAAACTATCTGATAAACTTCGCCGAATGCATATCTGCGAAAAAAGAGGAAGCGGAGTAGATCGTGCATTTGAAGATATTGAAGTTGCACAGCTGCCACCACCAAAAATTGAAAGTAATAATGATTGTGTTAGAGTGACTATTTATTCACATAAACCATTAACACAGCTAACGAAGGAAGAACAATGTAGAGCATGTTATTTCCATAGCTGTATTCAGCATGTTGTTCATTCTTCAGCAATGACGAACGATTCTCTATGTAAGCGTTTGGCGATTGAAAAAAAGAATAAAGCAACCGCGTCTCGTATAATCGGCGAAACATCGGAACGAAAATGGATAAAGCCATTTGATCCAGATAGCAAATCTAGAAAACATGCCAAATACATTCCATATTGGGCTTAAATCTTATTTGATGGTTATTTGATTATAATAAAGATTATTCATAGAATTGGCTATTCTACGCAAAATCCTATTTGATTGGTTGTATGATAGAATAGATACCATGACGAAAGATTTTACAGATAAGAACCGTTTCTTTGATATGCTAGAACGTGCGGTAAACCCACACGCCCAAGCATCCAATCGAAAAGGTGCAAAGAATCGTGGTCGCGATAGTTGTACCGGAACTGAAACTCCGCAAGATAAGAAGAAAGGTACTTCGGAGAAACAACGTGGTACGTCCCGTCAATAGACCTTTTAAGCTGACTCCAGAATCCTTCAATCGTATTCGTGTGTACGTCACCTTTAACATACTGCCTCTTTGAGTGTGCGACACTTCCATGGTCGTAACATTCGACGAACGCAATGCCCTTGTATGCCCTATAGTCGTCTGTCATCAACTTAGAACCCTTGGCTACGTTATCTCGTACAGATTCCAGTAGAGACTGCTCTGTGGTGTTTGGAATGATGCGAGTGTTTACCTTCCCCTTCCTTTCGACTGCTCCGAATACAATAGTCTTGTTATCCATTTTATGCTTCATCTTTCGCTTACCTCCAATCCAAGTCTCGTCTGCTTCGACTGTACCTTTCAAAAGTCCTGTTTCATCAATCATCAATTTACGAATTTCTTTTGCCATTCGCCATGCACATTTGTATGTGACTCCAAGCTCACGCTCAAGCTCTTTAGCTGCAACCCCATTACGACTCTGAGAGAAAAGGTAAATAGCAAAGAACCACTTCACAAGATCAGTAGAGGACTTCTCAAAGATTGTGCCAGCTTTAGGGGAAACCTGATCGCCTCCACAGTTACACACATAGTGCGCTGTTTTTCCCTGACGGTGGTACTGTCCTGTACGTTCGCACTTAGAACATGCTCTATTGCTATACTGCTTTTGAAACAAATAGTTGAGACACGCTGTGTCGTCTGGGAACTTCTTTGTAAAGTCTAGAATGGTAAATTTGCTCATAAGTAGTAGGTAAGTGCCTACATACTAGCTTTTGGCTTACTATATGTCAAGGGATAGTCGCCATTTTATCCTTGGTTGCTTTGGTTTCCTTTTGGTACCTACAAACATCTCTTTACTCTCATCACTCTTGTGACATCAGCACAAACCGATACGGTTTCTCCGCCCATTCCTTGGCATACGCAACCCCAATACGCGGGGTTCGCTTGATATGTGACGGCGGGATGATCGTGCCGCGATCTTCAATCCACAATCCACTCTGCACAGTCGCAACGGCTCCGTTGAGCTTGCGATCAATATGAAGCGCCCTCGTGAGCTTTCCGGGACCATTCCAATCGCCAACACCTCGGATGAGCACTGCAGCCGGATACCCTTCTTCCCCCGTGACGATATTGAGCATCCAGTACATGCCGTAGCAGAGATACACATACCAATGTCCTGCCGGCCCGAACATCACGCGTGTCCGCGGCGTGAGACCTTTGTGTGCATGGCACGCCTTATCCTGCACACCATCGTACGCTTCCACTTCGGTAATCATTCCTCCCCGAATGCCTTCTAGGGTTTGCTTTAAAAGATGTTTTCCTAAAAGTTCCTGTGCAACCGTAAGAACCGGACGTTCAAAGAACGCCGAAGGAAGAACACAACTGGTCTGCGGATGCGCCATGCTGCATATAGTACCTCAGCCTTCGCCTTCTCCTTCACCTGCTCCAAGAAGATGACGTGCCTGTGTGCCCGGTGCTTTGCCGTCAGGCCAAAAACGCGGATCGTCGAGAGGTACCCCTAAGGAGCAATCGTAGCTCACAATAGGAATTTTTGGCGTATCGACACCGGCGGTTGGACGTTGCAGGTTTTCATTAGTCATATGCGAATATTAAACAAATATGTAACATCTATGTCAAATGAAAGGATTATCAATTCAGAAAGGCATTCCTGCAGTAAAGCAACAGCCATGTGATATTTGCTATAAATACACGAATCTAGTATAATATATATGTGAAACACATATCTGCCGTCGAGAAATGCCATAAGCACTACAAGCGCTTCATTGAGATGCCGCACCCCATTCTCAATTCCATTTTGATTGGTACGGCTATCGTTCTCTTTTGGCGCGGTATGTGGGGGGTATTGGATATGTATCTCTTTCCGAATAACGATGCAGTGAGTTACGCGATCTCCACACTGTTGGGAATCCTGGTACTGGTCATACACAATGGATTCAAAGATATTAAAGAATTGGAGTAATAATGATTAAAAATCACCAGCGGAATCTTGTGTCTTTTTGATGATCTCTCCAGCCTTTCGAACATCGTCCTTTTGTCTGACCTAACCAGTCTCTGCTCCTGGTGGACTTGCCAACCGTAGCAGGAGATCTTGCTTAAAAAGTCCACCTTCGCTCCCCTTCGGGGAGGCTACGGTGGACAACCTCCTGCGGAGGTTGGTCGGGGTGCCGGGACTCGAACCCGGGACCTCGTGAACCCGAGTCACGCACTCTACCAACTGAGCTACACCCCGAGAAAGCGCGGTTATCCTAGCGCGAGAGAGCAGCAGAAGGAAGCTCTTTACCACCGCTCGTGCCTTCCGCAAATCACCGAGGTTCTTCTTTGTGAATACATTTGACAAGAACATAGATCCTCCTACAATGCCCGCAACGATGAGTCATTGCTCACAGATTATCAGCATCATTATTATCCCGCGCCTGGCGTGAGGAAGTAACTGCTGATCGAAACTTCTACTCCCCCGCCAGACTCCAAGGCGGTTTCTTTTTATGTATATATGGGACGACAACTCCAAATCATGGACACTCTACGAGATATGGCGCAATCCCCCGTCATTGATCCACACCCAGATCAGTACGTGCGTATTGCAGAATTGGACGCTGCACTGGGTATACCACGTGTGGAACTTGCGTTTGCCGAATCGAGCAAGATGACAATGGAAGCGTTCCGGCGCGTGCATGCAATACGTGATCAGCTCGGTACCACACTCATCGCTGCATTCGGCAAAACACATAGGTGCAGAGTCCGACCTGAGGATGACCCCGGCATTCGTGCCATGCTCGCAACACAAGCTCCCGTTCTCACTGTTGTCGGGAAGTCCGGTCCAGACGAAGCGGCTTCCATACGTTTGGACAGACAGCAAAATCTGGATATCATCCAGAGCACCATTGCATACATTCGCAGTCAATTCCCAGATGTTGAATTGATCTTTGATGGAGAATTCTTCTACGTACAATGGCAAAATGGCAGAACAGACGATCAGAGAGAATATGCACTGGAAACTATGCGTGTTGCCAAGAATTCCGGTGCTGATGTGCTTGTTGGCTGTGATACAAATGGAGGATGTCTGCCTCAACAAGTCGCTGAAGCAACAACGCAACTCTCTCGTGTTGCCGGAAATAATACTATGGTCGGAGCACACTGCCATAATGATTTGAGCCTTGCAGT
>JBAYNS010000031.1:0-10432 GCA_041678625.1 Candidatus Peribacteraceae bacterium | reverse complement strand
AAGTGCGTATCGCCGTTTAAATGCGATTGGAATTGCACACCATCTTCCGTCACTTTGGTTCTTCCGTTCTTCCCGAATGAGTAAACCTGGTATCCTCCCGAATCCGTGAGAATTGGCTTCTGCCAGCCAATAAATTGATGGAGGCCTCCGGCCTCTTCCACAATATCCTCACCGGGTTGCAGGTGTAGATGATAGGTATTGCAGAGCAGAATCTGTGCGCCAAGGGACAGAAGCTCATCATGGGTGATTCCCTTCATAGCGCCGGCGGTTCCCACCGGCATGAAGAATGGTGTCTCGATTATGCCGTGCGCAGTAGAAAGGCGACCGCGCCTTCCGGATTCTGCAGTTTTTTCCAGCATGAACACGCTGGTACAGTACCGCGTTTTCCTGTTGCGCAGAATAGAGATTGGTGAACAAATCTATTGTACAATTGGCAGTATTTTCTACAATGTCTGATTAGTAACCCTTCTTCCCCCTTCTTGCTATGCAGTGTTCCTGTCCCAAAACTTCTCAGGGTGTTGCCCTCCTCCTTCTACGCATCGGCTTTGGTGTGTCTTTGCTCCTTATGGGTCTTGCCAATTACATGGCTTTTGAAGCTTTTCAGGGCATGGCTGCCGATGGTATGGGAGCGCTCACGATTGTTGGTACGCTATGGGCATACGTTCTGCCCGGCCTCATGATTCTTGGCGGTGCTCTCATCGCGCTTGGCATGTACATGAATATCGGTGCATGGCTTGCCGGTCTTGCTCTTGCTTCGATTCCCGTAGGAATGCTCTTAAAGCCTGTGCTCTCTGGCTTCTCTCTGGCGGATGCGATGCCATCGGTGGTTAATGCATTCGTCTGGTTGCTCGTGTACCTCTTTGTCGTGAAGTGCTCGGGTTGTTCAGAGGAGTAATAATTTTTCTCGTATTCAAAAAGCCCCTCAGGCGAGGGGCTTTTATTGTGCAAAAGGAAGAATTCCTCAGTGGGCAGTCTTGAGAATAATTTGATCGATCAGTCCGTAGTCGAGTGCTTCCTGCGCTGTCATAAACTTGTCGCGCTCAGTGTCCTGACTGACCTGTGCGATTTTTTTGCCTGTGTGCTTCAATCAGCTCATTCAGGAGGTGCTTGGTCTTGATGATGTGATCGGCGTGAATCGCGATATCCGTGGCCTGTCCCTCTGTACCACCAAGCGGCTGGTGAATCATCACTTCGGAGTGGGGGAGGGAGTAGCGCTTTCCTTTCTGGCCGCCCATGAGAATGACTGCAGCACCGCTCGCAGCGATACCCAGACACACGGTGGAGACATCCGGCTGTACATGTTGCATGGTGTCGTAGATGGCGAGTGTGGATGTTACCTGGCCACCCGGAGAGTTCACGTAGAGCGTAATGTCTTTCTTCGGATCGGTTTTCTCCAAAAAGAGCAATTGCGCAATAATAGAGTTGGCAATGTCATCATTGATGGGTGTCCCCAAAAAGATGATGCGTTCCTCCAGAAGCCGCGAGTAGATGTCGTATGCGCGTTCCCCCAGTTGGGTCTTTTCGATGACTGTGGGAATAAGGAAGTTCGCCGGCGGCACAGAGCCTTTTTTGGTATTGCCCGCAACAGATTGCAGTGATGAATTCATGGGGATAGGGAAAGGATATTTCCTCACTATAATACCAAATTTTCCGCATCGCGGGCAGTGGGCAAAGCAGCAGTTTATTGCCGTATATTGTAAGGTTAAGTTTACTAAACCCTTCGGGAGGAAGCCGGTCTTTGGCTCGCGGTATGCGTAGAGCGTCTGTAGGATGCCATTATGACCAAATGGCAGCCGCTTGTTTCCCGTTACGTTAGCAGTACACAGCATCCTCTCATCGTGGTGCTCGGTCCTACGGCATCGGGGAAAACGGCATTTTCCATTAAACTTGCTATGTTCCTGCATACGGAACTGCAGCGTGATGCGGAAGTGGTGAATGCCGATTCGCGTCAACTCTATCGGTTCTTGAATATCGGTACGGCAAAGGTGACTTCTGAGGAAATGCAGGACGTGAAGCATCATCTGATCGATGTACTCGATCCCACAGAAGAAGCGAGTGCCGGCTGGTACCAGAAGGAGGCGCGTTGGGTTGTTGCAGAAGTACAGGAGCGCGGATCGTTTCCACTTCTGGTTGGCGGTTCCATGCTCTATGTCAGTGCAATTATTGATGATCTGAGTATGGCGCCTGTTCCGGATTCTTTGTTGCGTGCGCGTCTGATCAACGAGTACGACCTCGACGGCGGCAAGAGTCTGTATGCGCGACTGTGCGCTCTTGATCCGCAGGCGGCCCAGAGCGTTCACGTACACAACAAACCGCGTCTGATTCGTGCGGTGGAGATCTGTGAAATCATGCAAAAACCAAAATCTGTTGCGGTTCCGCAGGATGAATTGCGTCCGGCCCAGATGGATGACAATGGCATAGATTGTCTTCTGTTGGGAATCAGCCTCCCGCGCGAGGAGCTCGTCCAACGCATCGCGCAGAGAACGACGCAGATGTTTGCTGATGGTTGGGTAGACGAAGTCCGCGATCTTCTTACCCGCGGATACGGCCCCGATGATCCGGGTATGAAGAGCCACGGCTATCGGGAAATTATTCATGTCCTACAGGGTGCGGAACCTCTTGATGAACAGGCGCTCATTCACCGGATTGCGCAGCAATCATGCCAATATGCCAGAAGGCAGATGAGCTGGTGGAGGAATGACAGCCGCATCCATTGGATTGAACTTTCCGCTCAGTCCGTTACGCAGCCAGTTCGTTGACGTTGTGCCGCTCGTCGGTTTCCGGAGCTGCATTGCGGAAGAGATCCAGTGTATCGTTCGCGAGTTTTACCGCCAGTGCGTGCTCTTCCTCTTCCGTCTGTGCAGCCGCTTCTGCCTGTGAAAATTTTCCCGTTACCTCGGCCAGTTGTCCCCATGCAGGCGACTCTGTAAGAAAAGCGCTGACTGCCTGCGGCTCCTTTTCTCCCGCTATGGCGCGCACCAGATCAGCGCGTCTCTGTACTGCTTGTTCAATGACTGCGCTGTCTTCCTTGAGAATGGCATCAATATCTGTGCGCTTCTCAACTTGCTCAGCTTCAGGCGCGCGGTCTTTCTCGAAGTCTGCGTCTGTGCGGTGTGATTGTTTGTGTGTCATGGAATGATTGGAAGTTAGAATTTGAAAACGTCGTGATGTTCCTCAATCCGCTGTTTCATCTGCCACAGATGCTCAATCATTGTCTGGAGTTGCGGAGATGCATCGGGAGTTTCTTTGGATGACCAGAAGTCCACGATCCGGACCAACTGGTTGGCGATGTTCATGAGCGCGAGATCCGTCTTCTCCTGCCATTCTTCCGGCAGAGAATCGTACACATCCTGTTTGAGGAATGTCCGGGGATTCAGCGGATCAATCTCCCCCGCATCTACCAGCTTCTTGAGTGTTTTGGCAAATGCGCTGTGCTCTTCCCCCATGTCACCGGAAATGGCCTGACCAGCCTTTTGCTGTTCCTTTTCCGTCATTCCCGTTTGCTTGGCCATAATGGATGTAAAGTTGTCCATGACTGGAAGAGAGGAAATCTTCCGTATTATACCATTTTTCCCGGTGTATTCCTATGGAGTTCTACGTCCATGGTTCTTTTGGGTGGGAATTCGTTGTCTACGGCGTTTGTTGGTACCATGATCATGTTATGAAAACCGATGCACCGTTGGCCTTCCGCATGCGCCCCAGAACTCTGCAGGAATTTGTGGGGCAGGAGGAAATTGTGGGGGAGGGGACGCCGCTGCGTATGGCAATTGAAACCGATCAGCTTTCTTCCGTTATTCTTGCCGGACCTCCGGGTACGGGCAAAACGACTCTGGCAAAGATTATTGCAGAAACAACACAAGCGCAGTTCACGCAGCTCAATGCCGTGACGAGCGGTGTCAAAGATATCAAAGAAGTCTGTAGCGAAGCCGAACGCATCCAGACGGCACTCAGGCAGCGCACGGTTCTCTTCATTGATGAGATTCACCGTTTCAACAAATCTCAACAGGATGCGCTTCTGCCGTATGTGGAGAGCGGGGTGGTAATTCTCATCGGTGCCACAACGGAAAATCCGTACTTTGAAGTGAACAAGGCGCTTGTTTCCCGTTCCAAGGTCTATCTATTGCAGCCACTCTCCGCGCAGGATCTTCTGACCATTTTGCAGAATGCTCTGCAGGATGAACGCGGGTACGCGGGTTCCGTGCAGATCAGCCAGAAGGCGCTCGAGCGCATTGTCGCCATTGCCTATGGTGATGCGCGCATCGCACTCAATGCACTGGAGCTTGCTGTGCTCACCGTCGGGAAGAAAATGACCGTGCAGCAGGTGGAAAAGCTCTTCACCGTACGCAACAAGCGTTACGATAAATCCGGTGAAGATCATTACGATACGATCTCCGCCTTCATCAAAACCATGCGCGGTAGCGATCCGGATGCGGCTCTGGTGTGGCTCTTTACGATGCTGGAGAGCGGAGAGGAGCCGCGCTTCCTCTTTCGCCGCATGATGATCTTTGCGAGCGAAGACATCGGCAATGCCGATCCGCGTGCACTGGCGGTTGTGGTATCCGCGTGGCAGGCGTTTGAATTTATCGGCATGCCAGAAGGGGAGTACTTCCTGGCGCATGCATGCATCTACTTGAGCCAGGCACCCAAGAGCAACGCGGTGAAGCGTGCGATGGGTGCGGTGAAAGCGTTCATCAATCGGGCACCTTCACTGGAAGTACCGTACCACCTGCGCAATGCTCCGGTGAAAGGGATGGTACAGCAGGGGTATAGCGAGGGGTATCAGTATCCGCATGACGATGAGCGCGGAGTGGTTGCGGAGCACTACTTTCCTATCGGCGTTTCTCCGCAGACATTCTATGAACCAACAGATCGTGGTTTTGAGGTGGAGGTGTGCGAACGAATGCAGAGAATTCGTTCAGTGGTACGACAATTATAGTATTTGCGTAAAAACATAAATTTTGTTATAATATAACAAATAATCATGAACATCATTCTCCATCATCATTTCCGCGATTTCGCGCATCGCCACGATGATATTCCGGCGTTTCATGCCGGTTATCTTGTCCTCACGCTCCTTGCAGCGGCGATGTTCAGCCTGGGTGCATTCGGCCTGCTCATTATTGCGCACATGACACTGGATCTGGTGAAGTACCGCGAGTACCACGGGTACGGATGGAAGCTGACGCTGGAAGGCATGGTGCGTGAAAGTTTGATGGACGTTACGCTGCTCATGATTGGCTTGGTGTTTTCGGTTTACCTGCATCACTCCGTTGCGTTCCCGGGATTGAGCGGTGCAATGCGTGCCGAGCTCACGATCATACGCATGTTCGGAACACTCATTCCCAAAATGAAGATTCTCCATAATTTCCTGAAGGTCATGGCGCACTTGCGTCATTACCTGGACCACGCACATCCGCATCTGCGGCAGCACTGGAGCGTTATTGACCGTGTTTGCTTCTGGACGATCAGCTTCTCTGCATTCCTGCTGGCGTTCTCTGCACCGATCCTGCATGTGAATTACACGCTCATTAATAGCATTCTGATGCAGGAACTCATTCCGTGGATGATTTAGTTGTCTTCTCTCCTAGGAGCCACTGTGAGGACGGTGCACCGTTGGGGAAGAGCTCTTTTTCCATTGTTTGCACTTCGCTGTACCAATGACGGGTAAAGTCCGTCTCTTTACCCTCGGAGTAGCGTTCTTTGAAATCTGCAAAACGCTCCTCTATGGAAACGACTTGCGTGAACATCACCCGCTTATCTGCGTAGAAGAGGAGTTTCTGTTCTATGGTCATATCCGGCGGATTTGCGGTATTGAGTCCGTGAGGAGCAATGATTTCTGCAATACCATCGTATCCACGTTCCTGCAGGAAGTGTGCAGCTGCTGCTTCGTGCGTATCGGGATACTGTTTCTTGAGTGTATGCCAGTGTCCCCATGTTGCATCGGTTATGGGTGGTTGATGTGCAGGTTGTTTGCCGTTGAAGTCTACGAACCGCAGAAGGTCATGCAGCTGGGCCGCTCTGTGCAGCGCCTGTGGACGGAGCACATGTGCAGCACTCAGGAAGTGCTGTGCAAGGTGGTCGCATACTGCAGCAACAACATCGCAGTGTTCGCAGATGCACGCCGGTAGTTGTACCTGTTCCCGCCATTGGTGTACTTCGTCTTCACGGGGAATGCGCATATCATTGAAGTGCGCTGTGAGTAAACGAGTATGCAGCAAACCATCAGTGTCTTCCTGAAGAGTGATGGCAATATCCGGTGTGCACAATTCTGCCGGCAGACGGTTGCTCCATTCAATGCAGCGGATGCCTGGGTGGTCATCAGAGGTTTCCACAATTGCTGCGGCTTCCTGCGGTGTAAGACGATAGAGGTCCAAATGGAGCAATTCCCCGTACCGCTGTGTAGCGTACCGCTGTTCCAGCGCATACGTGGGGCTGGTCAGGTGGTTGCTCACACCCAGTTTTTTAGCAAATCCCTGCAGAAAAGTTGTTTTCCCAACACCCAGCTCTCCCTCCAGGCAAAGCGTGACGGGCACGCGATAGAGCGTCTGTGCCAGACTTTCTCCTGCAAAAGTGGTTATTTTGGCATCAGGGAGCCGAATGGTGGCAGTATCAGACATTGACTATTTTTGCATTAAATGATATTATAACAATGTATACACAATACACAACAAACATGAATATCGCATCACGTAAGAAAATGGGCTTCTCTCTGACTCCGTTGCATAAAAAGCGCGAGCCGCATGCATTCCACTATCTTTCGCAGCGCGCGTCGTTCTGGATTGCAGCGCTGTCGCTCGTAGCCTTTGTGTCGGGGAATATGGTGGGGCAGCATGGGTGGTATGCGTTCTGGAAGTCCGTGCTTGGCAAGGTTGATGATAGCGCGATTGTTTACACTGGCACAGTCACTCCAATAGAGAAAGTTCCCGATTACGAGAAGTGGTCTGCGTACGGTGGCAATCCGGATGAACACACGTTCCGTCAGGTTCCTGAGGAAGTCCTGCGGGATTTGCCGCGGTACACGTCAACGACACAGCAGCAGACGGATGTTGCTCATGGATATGGCAACGATGTGTACTCCGTGGGATATCTTGGATCGTACACCACAGGAGCGGAGGCCTCTGGCAGCCACCCGGGCGTGGATATTCGTGCCCCCGAAGGAACGCCGGTGCGTTCCATTGCCAATGGAATTGTGGAGACGGCTGTCACAAGCAGTGGATTTGGAAAACTGATTGTCATCCGGCATCCCAATGTGCCTGATCCTTCGAATCCCAAGAAGACCACAACGCTCTACTCGTCCTATGCTCACCTGAGCGCCATCTACGTTACGGAAGGCTCTGTGGTGCAGAAGGGTGAACATATTGCCGATAGCGGATCTACGGGTATTGCTTCCGGTCCGCATCTGCACTTCCAAATTGATAAGGAAGATGCCCCCTGGCATCCGTACTGGCCGTTCACGACTTCCGAAGCAAGCAAAGAAGGGCTCACGTCGACACAGGCGATTAATGCCGGGCTCTTCCAGTCGCGCGGATACCTCTACACCGTCAACCCTCTGTTGTACGTTCAGGCGAACTTCGCTTCACCCACGGTGACGATTGCTAGTGCCGATAGTGCAACGGATACTGTGGTAACACAGGAAGTGAAGGCTGCCGCACCGGTTCTTACTGCGGCCCAACGCCGCGAACAGGCAGTTGCTCTGCTGCAATCGCGCAGGGAAGATCGTTTGCAGGATCGTCTTGCACGCCGCACCTTTGCGGAACGCAGCATTGCCAAAAAACCGGAAGAGACGAATCCTGTTATCCTCAGTACGCAAACCGTGGTTTCGGCATTGGCGGAGGAGCCCGCAAGCACATCGCCGTATTCTGCAGATGTCACATCTGTGCGCATCAGTCACGATGGCAGCTTTACCGGCCGCGGATGGGAAACCGTGCGCATCGTGCTTCTAGATGCACAGGGAAATACCGTTACCCAGCCGAGAAACTTTGAGAAAGACGTGTACATGCGCACGGCGTATGGCACGGCGGAATTCCGTCCGGCCATCCTCTCTCCGCTCGATTTCGTCAACGGAGAAGCAAAGGTCAACATGCTTCCGCGCGGTCGACGTACCATTGTTATTCAGGTGCAGCCGTTCAATGTGCTCAGCACACCGATGGTGTATGGACGAGAATAATAGTGACTAGTGACTAGTGATTAGTGGTCAGTGATGAGTTTACGATGGAATGCATAAAGCATTTTGCCGAGTTCGCTCATATATTCCTGTAAAACATCCATATCTTTTTCTTCAATGTATCCAAAATCCTTTGCAAGCAATAATTGTGTTTCAAGTTCTGCTAATGACCCTTTTGCAATGAGAATGAAGTTCGCAAACTCTTTGTTGGATGTTCGCTGACTTCCTTCTGAAATGTTAGAAGGAATTGAAACCGCAGATCTTCTTATTTGTGATGTAATGCCATAGAGCTCTTCCTTTGGGAAATTTTTCGAAATTTTATATACCTCCTTGGCGAGATTCATACCCTTTTCCCAAATCTTTAGTTTTTTGAATGGTAATTGCAACATGAATGCATTGTATACTCTACCTGACCACTAACCACTGATTACTGACCACTTTCTCGTGAATACCATCGCAGCCCAACCATAATGCAAAGCAGAATTATTGCTGCGAAGAACTTCTCTCTGGTTGAGAGGAATAATGCAGTAATACCGAAGAGTGTTCCAAGAGCAGCAGTGAGCAGAATTACCTGACGCGGAGACCATCCTTTCGCAAGCAGGCGGTGGTGCAGGTGTTCGCCACTCTGGCTGCCGCGGAAGATGGAGCGACCTTTCGTCATGCGTCCGAGGATCACCAGACCGGAGTCGATCAGCGGAACGCCGAGGACGAGGAAAGCAGTCGCCACTTTTCCGCCTGCATAAATCGTCAGCACGCCGAGCATGAGCCCCAGAAACATGGCGCCCGTGTCGCCCATGATGACCTTTGGAGGCGGAAAGTCGAAGAGGAGGGCGGCAAGGCACACGCCTGTGAGTATAAAGGCGATCATGGCGAGCTCCGGTTGATTCACGCGCGCGCTCAGCGAAAGAAGGCCGATTGTCAGGAATCCGATGGTGGAAAGCATGCTCACTTGTCCCGGAATTCCATCAAACCAGTTGAGTGCGTTTATAGTGAGTAGAAGCCAAAAAATAGTGAAGACACCGCTCCAGAATGGGAGGGGACCAAAGCCAACAGTGAGAATGTCGAATGTATCGAGCTTGATGAGACCTCCAATTCCTGCAAGGCCTTCCAGTGGATTTGTAATTGTGTAAATGCGTGATCCTGTTGCAAAGATTAGGAACGCAATTAGTACTTGTATAACCAGACGCATCCACGAGGGGAGGGGAGTGCGATCATCAAAGAAACTGTACACACCAAGAATGATTACCCCGCTGATCATGCCCAGTGATTGCATTGTCTGTTCGTGTGTTACAAGGAAGAGCAGCAGGAAAGCGGCAATGATGAGCACACCTGTCGGGTAGGGGAGGCGTGCACGGTCATGACCGTAGCGCTCAGGAAAGTCGAGCAATCCCACTCTCGGGAAGAACTGAAGAGCGAGGATGTGCATGAAGACGCAGAGAGCGAAGGCCAGAGATGGGATAAGTATATTGCTGATGCTGCTATCATACACTTAAGAAGAAATGAATAATGAATAGTGAAAAGTGCAAATTCGAAATACGAAGCACCAAATCCGAAATGTTTCGGATTTCGATATTCGAATTTCGTGCTTTCTCAGGGGTTTGCAGTAATATGAAACCACTGTGACTAAACCCAGAACTTCTACCACTCGCGAGCTCTACGGCATCATTGGGAAAATCCCAAATGCCGGTGCAGTGCAGTCGCAGTGGAATGCATTTTTTGCGAAGGAAGGTATGGATGCATTTATGGATAAATATCCAACAACAGTAGCAACATTGCCGGAGCGCCTGAGTGAGATGTTTCACTTTGACCGTCGTCTGTATTTGGTAGGAAAACCTCTACAGGAAGCCATAATTCCGTTGCTCGATGCGCTCGACCAGTCAGCGGAGGAGGGGGGTGTGGATTGTGTGGTGAATAACGGAGGAGTACTCACGGGTTACCGCGTTCAGGATAATGAATGCACGCCTCTAGAAGTATTGCGTGTGTGCGGATTCAAGAACGCTGGTGCTTGACAGTGAACGGACAGTATTTTCTAGGAACTGGAGATTCCTTCGGGTACGATGCCGCTTCGACGCGGATCTCTCTTATCTTGCCGTTTTGGCACCGGTGAATCTTCTCACTCCGTGCAATAGCCTACCTGGAAGATTCCCATAGAGATCCGCGTCTCTTTTTGTACACAAAAAAAACGTTGGGTCCTGGGAGTATTACATCCCAGGACCCGTACGTCGCTCCTCTTTCCTAGGAGCTCTCGGGGGGTTACCCGGCGGTCTT
>JBAYNS010000030.1:0-11076 GCA_041678625.1 Candidatus Peribacteraceae bacterium | reverse complement strand
GATTCCTAGAAAAAGACTAGCAACATAGATGTGTACGGATTCCTGAAAGCACACAGCAATATTCTTTTGCCTAATGAGTACGTGCCATCGCCAGGATTTTATCAAGTAGATTATCGGAAAGAGCACGAATGTAAGGCCAATGAAAATAGGGGATGCCTGCGCAAAATTCTGCAATGCGCTGTGTATATCAATATGCAGAAGAATCCATGCAAACAAGACAATACCAATTCCTTTGAGGGCGTAGAGAGCAGTGCGTTGCATGATCTGATTTAAGAAGAGCGCTTGCCGATTTCGCGCCGCAGAGCGGCAACCTGATCTGCCAAAAGACCAAAGAAGAAGAGGATGCCCGTGAATGTGAGCAGAGCAACTCCGGCATCAGAGACGTTTTGATTGACCGCTAATTCGTATATGAAGAGAGCAACAGTGATACAGCCAACAACAATACTCGTTGGCAGAAAAATGCGCAGCGGCGAAAAGAGCATAGTTAAGCGAAAAACTAACATGAGCGTTTTCACTGCGTCGCGTGGGCGGACAGTGCTTTTCCCTGTGCGGGCCTGGATGGTAATGGGAACGTACTGCACGCCTAGCCCCTCTTTAAAGAAACAGACGGTACTTGTAGTGGAAAGAGAGAACCCATTAGGAAATAAATGTTCGTACTGTAGGAAGGCTGAGCGGCGGAATGCGCGCAGACCAGAATTAAGATCGGGGATATGTTGTTCTGTAAGGTAATTTGCCACTTTACTGATCAGCCACTTCCCCGGCTGACGTATCCATGGACCTTTGTAGCCTTCGCGTTTGCCAACCACCATATCAACGTTTTCCTGTAGATGTGGCAGAAGCAAAGCAATATGCTCTGGTTTGTGCTGACCATCTGCGTCGTACGTGATTACCCATTCGCTCTTTGCGGCGCGCACGCCGGTTTTGAGTGCAGCGCCGTACCCTTTATTGCGAGGGTGAATAATGACACGGACGCCTCCCACATTCTGAGCCTGTTGTGCCGTGTTATCGCCTGAGCCGTCATCCACAACGATCACTTCTGCTGCAATATGGCGTTCCTGCAGGAAAGCGTGCAAATCCTGCAAAACCGCTCCAATATGCCGAGCTTCGTTATATGCAGGAAGAATAATGGTAACACTCATCGTATCAACTATACCTCATTTCCTGTATTCCCAGAGGCATTGGAGAAGTTTTCTGGTAGAGTTTGCCTACCGATGCGGCTTTTCAAATCCTCCTTCTCTTGGCAATGGATGCTCCTCATTCTCTTTGTTTTGGCAATGCTTGGACTGTGGATGCTCCCGGTATTTCTGATGGGATATCCCTACTCTCTTTCCTTGATCATTCACACAGCCAGAAATCTTTCTGAAACCGGAGTGCTGGATAACAGTTATCTTCGTCTCACTGGCATCATTGCCTGGTTGGTACATCCACTCCTTTCGTGGGATAACTTAATAGGCTGGACAGCCGTGAGTGCAGCAGGATTTGCTTTGGCACTTCTCCCATGGTGGTGGAGCGTACGGCAACTCTTTGATGTGCGTGTTGCATGGCTTTCCACCGTTATCCTCGCGCTCATGCCACTCTATTGGGTAGAAGCTCTGGATCTGGGCGGCTACTCGTTTGCGCTCTTCTTTCTCTTCCTCTGTTTTGCATTCTTCATCAAATTCTTCCCACAACGACGCATCACCGCCATGATCATCTGTGGCATTTGTTTTGGTGCAGTTTTGGGGAGCCACTATACATTTGTGACATTTCTACCATGGTTTGTTTTGGCATTCATCTGGCATGAACGTCGCCATCTACTCCGCGCACTATTGAATGCTGGGATTTTCTGCGGTGTGGCATATATAGCGTTTGCTTTGCCACTTCTTCCCAATGCACTACAACCTGGTATGTCGGCTATGGAACGCGTTGTTGTATTTCTTCCGCCCCTGAGTGGAGCTACACCGGGCATTGGGCACATATATCCTGATGAATATATTTTCATGCACTATCGTGATGAGTACGATGCCACCATCAAAGAGCGCGTGGCTGATGAATCCTTTTTTGGGCAGCAGGAAGACAGGCATTATCGTCTTATATTCGGCGTAGGCGATTTTAATATCATTGATAAAATCACCACCGGAACATGGCTCTTCCTCAATTCTCTGTCGTCACTCGTTATGCAAGAGACGATTGGCGGAGCGTTTTTGTGGCTCTTTATTCTGCCGGGCATTGTGATTCTGTGGAAACGGAACAGAGCACTTTTACTTTATATTCTAGGGCTGTGGCTTTCTATGGAGTTCTTTGTACGGTTTGTATTGAACTTCGGTCGGTTGCATCTTAATGATATCGGCTGGGTTCTTGCGCTCTTTGCCGGAGTTGGCGCTTCATTTATTGTCGCCACCCTTACCCGCGAGTGGGCACCAAAGCGCTCGGCTATTTTAGCCGTTGTTATGGCGCTCATCATTTCTCTGCAGCTTATTCAGGCTAATCGCAAACTTCTGGCATTCCACTATTCTCGTTCGTATGTACCAGAGGTCTATGCGGCTGCGGAAGCACTCCAATCTGTGCCTGGCGACGCAATTGTTGCTAATCCACGGCGAAGTGAACTTTTCTTCTTCTCTCCACACACATCTGTAAACATTCACGCGCCGACCATTGATTTTCTGGCAGAACGTGGCGAACTTGCCAAGCCGTTTATCTTCTATGGTGTGACACATATTCTTGGGTATAACCAAGAGCAAACACGTCAGATTATTCAGGCTGTTCCAGAAATCAAAGTCGTGTCGCTGCCAGCAGAACCGCCTGCCATTTCTGTGACGCCATTCATCCGATATCTGTTGCATCTGGTGCGCTAATTGCAGGTTGTCACCCGCCTTCGCCCTCCCGTGTTCGCGGGACGGGGCTACGGATGGGTTCCCTGTCTGCCGACAGGCAGGCGCCCTGCGAGGCACGAAGTGAATGGAAAGAAGCCGCCTGCGCCTGTCCTGAGCGCAGATGAAGGATAAGCTGGCGGAGCTTCACTTATTCAAGTCGATAAATCGTAAATCGATCATTACTCATAACCGGTGTTGTCATGGCAGGGAGCCTCGGGTTATCGGTTGTTGTGTGGTCAATAATAACGTAGGTAACATTAAATCTTCTGAGCGTCTGGTCATACGTTTGTTGAATGGTGGCGTGTTCTGTGAGTGTTTTTTCTATGAACTTTGCGCCACCGACGATCTCGATCGGCTCCAGCATGTTGCCATAAGCATTTGCGTAGATTGCCGTGTGCAGTGGTGATATACCTGCATACCCGTCTACCCCGTTTTTCAGAAATTTCTCATCTACATCATCTACGTAGTATGTAAGAAATCGTGTGAGAAATTCATCTTGAGGAACGATGTGAACGCCGGCTCTGTGCGCATAGAAGACGTAGTTTGCTGTGTAGATCGGGATATATTGGCCGATAGTACTATTGCTGAGGATAACCTGATTGCGCACAGCCGATGTATTAAAAAAATCAAAAACGTTCTGGTATTCCTGCAATGCGCGTTGTGCCGGTGCAGACTGTTCAAAGGTTTTTAGATACCTGTAGGAATTGGAGCGAATGAATGTGCGATTGATTGTAGTAAATAGGAGCGCTGCAGCGCACAGCCCAATGACGATTTTTTCGGCAATATCATTTTTGCCACGCAACCGAGGAAGAAGCGTTGAAATGGCAACAACATTGAGCAGCAGGCTCAGCCGCCAGAAGTGCGAATGGAAGTCCATTTCTTTACCGGTGACAATGTTGCTTGTTGCCCCAATGCAAAGGCTGATTCCTACAAGCAATAAGAGCGTTTCCGCAGCATCCAGCTTTCGCCGTATGCGCAGGAATAGCAGACCAGCAACCAGAAAAATAACGTATTTCAGGTTCAGAATAGTCAACGGCAGAACGGCATGTGTTTCCACCAGGCCAATACGCAGGTTCAATGCGTGCGTTGCCTCATCTTGGAACAATGAAACAATTGTCCATATCTGCGGAAGACATGCTGCTACAACAGCAATGCCCATAAGTATCAGGTAGGTTATTGCTTTCCGGTCGTGTTGCCACAGCATTTTTATAAACAGAAGACCTATTGCCGTAAAGGAGACCATCCACAGATATGGGTACAGATAAAATGTCAGCACCGCGGTTGCTCCCAGTGCAACGTATGCATGTGGTTTATGCGGCTTTTTGAGCACCGCGAACATGGTGAGCAGAAAAAGCCCGAAACACGGATAAATCGTCTGCATCACCGCGGGACGAATGAGCAGGTTGTGCAGAGATAGCACACCTAGAATTGTCATAGCTACTGCAATGGTGCGATTACCCCGTCCTACACACAGGCAGAGTATGTACAGTATAACGCCGGTTAGTACGCTATACAGCAGTGCGTTTATAAAAAAAACCGCATTGATGCCGAGGCCCAATAACCCCGGAATCGCTGCAAGCCAAATCGGGAGCAGGAGCCCCGGGAATGATGCATCCGCGTACTCGCGGATGTAGGGATTTCCCAAAAATGGTTTTCCATCCAATACCTCGCGTATCTGTACCAGATAATAGAGCGAGTCTTCTTCCACTTGGGGCAGCACATGGGGAAGCCACATGCCTGTGGTTTTGTGAAAATATGCAAATAGCACCACTGCGCTCAGTGCGCTTGCCGCCAGAACAATTATCCATGCGGTGAAGTCTTTGCGTTGCATAACAGTTGGAGTATCGCTTTGAGATATTGCGCTGGCAAGTGGTTGTACTTCAGTGAAGAATGTACGTTCGACTTCAGGTGTTCTCTATTGTTCGATACGGTTTATATCATGGTCCATGCACGTTTTTGCGTATCCATGGGGTGCTTGTTCCCCTTTCTTCCCTTAAATGCTGCTGGATGGTAGAAATACTCTGGTTGTGAAACTGCAAAATTTCCGGGTACCAGTTCATTTTGTACGAAAAAGGCATTTACACCGCAAGAGTCCGTTGCGACCAGCGTATATCCTTTCGTTTCTCCTAGTCGCACAAGAGCCTGCAATGTTGCTCCGTAATAATCTGTTTTATCCCATACAAATGATGCGTCATAGGGTATAGTTTTACTTTCTTGCCAAGGAAAACAGGCATTGTATTCGATAATTACTACACGTGGTTCATAGTGCGTGATTGCTTTCCAGATCCAATAATCGTTTCCGTCGATATCAATGGAAAGCAGATCAAATATTCTTGGAACCTCGTATTTTGCAAAGAGCGATTCGATATTCTCTGCAGTGATGAATTCTTTGTGTAAATTCATTGAAGAATTTTCGTGATCTCCATCCATTAAGAGCCCCTTCCATCTGTGTTTTTTCCAAAGATATCGTGTATTGCATTGCAATCCATCTTCTACTCCAAATTCCACGAAGTATTTATTAGTCGTTCCTATCATTGTAAAAAGAGCATTGATGATTCCATCCTCTCCATTCTGTGAGAATTCCTGTCTTTCGATGAAGGCTATGCGACGTTCAAATGTATTCAAATCACGAATTGGCTTCCGCAGAAATTTATGCCAAAGAAGTGTGATATATGCGTGGTACCAACCGCGTAGCCAATCTGAAGACTTTCTTAAGCGACTTTGAATTCTATAGGCGATAGATGCCATAAACTCATTGTAGCAATGAATCACAGAACTATCATGGATTATTATACAATGCTTCGATACGCTTAATGTATGCGTGTTTGCGTACTTCAGACAGTGCTTGACCCCTTTAAAGGGGGGAACCATCTCCCTCTTCTTTCTGCCGTGCCTGAAGTGCAATTTACGATCATCTGCAATCGCAGCAAAGCGCATGTAGATGAGCTACCTGCGAATGTCCATGTTCTCACCGTCCCGGGTCGAATCGGTCCCTATTACTACGGATGTGCAGATTTTCGTTTTGCGCAGCTTCTGCTAAAGCAATATCCGCCTGCGTCTGATTTCTGGAAACAGTTCAATATCATTCATTGCAATCAGATAATGGGCCCCGCTCTCAGAAAGCTCCGGGGTTGCGGCGTTCCGCTCCTTTTTCTCATTCATCATCCAGTGACAGTCGACCGGGGGATAGCACTCGCGGAGTCGTGTGGGCTATCTGCACTCCAGTGGCGTGCAAAATATGCACTGCTGGTTCGATGGCAAAAGCAAATGTGCAGTGTTGTTGACCATATCGCCACGGTCTCGCAAACCGCGAAAAACCGCATTATCTCCGATTATGGTTGCCACAGAGAGAAAGTCAGCATTGTCCCCAATGGTGTTGACGGAAAGGTATTCATCCCCGGAGATCTTTCCGTTACGGATTTTGAGGTGATTGCAGTCGGTTCATTCATACATCCGCGAAAGGGGTTTTCTTATCTTCTTGAAGCATATCGCGCACTGGCTGATCGGGGATATCGCATTGCTGATGTTGGACGGAGATCCGATGCGCAACGCGATGCACTCGCAACAATTCCGCAGGTAACGCAGTTTGGAACGGTGCAACACGAAGAGCTTGTTTCTTTAATACAGCGATCTGCAACATTGATTTCCACATCACTTTATGAGGGATTCGGTTTGTCACTCATTGAAGCATTGGCATGCGGTCGTCCAGCATTTGCATTCGATGGGGGTGCAGTGAGGGAAGTTCTGAAGCCCATTGATGAAAATTTGGTTGCCCCCTTAAGAGACGCATCAGAGATTGTCGATCGTGTCGGATCTTTCTTAGATTTGCCCGAGGCAACACGGATAAAGAGAGGAAAGGACTATCGTGATGCGGTGTTGGAGCAGTATTCCCTGCAGCATTCGGGGCGTGCTCTTTCTGTGCTGTACAACTCCTTATGCCAGGATCAGAACTGACGATAGATTTCTTGTAGTTATTCTTCCATTGCGCTAGCGTTTTCCACGTATATATGACGCCCAGAGAACACAACATCTATGCGCAGGAATTGTACTTACTCAGGCAAATTCATGTTCATCCTGCGTATCTTTTGATTCCCATTGGTTTATCCATACTCTCTGCGATGCTGGAAGGGGTTGGTATTGGGTTACTGATTCCTATCCTCAACGGTTTCCTACAGAAGAACTTTGCTTTTTTAACAGAAATTCCTGTTCTTGGTCCGCTGGTTCGCCACTTACCGGAGTCTGTTCTTGCTAATGACAAAATGTTGTTTGGCGTACTGATTGCCGGCTTCATTTTTCTTTATATTCTTAAGAATGTACTCAAATATCTTGCTCTTGTAAGCATGCATTACTTCTCCGAACGGTCCCTTCATCATTTGCGCAAAGCTCTTTTTATTAAATATCTCAGTTTTGGAAAACTCTTTTTTGATCGTACAAATGTTGGGCATCACAATACGCTTTTGATGGAATTTTCGCGCTCTGCCCTGCAACCAATTTTAGTTATCGACAAGTTCATTAACTCATTCTTCTCGCTGGTGGTGTATTTAATAGTCATGTTCTTTATTTCCTGGAGACTTACAATAATTGCCTTTCCACTTTTCATTGTACTGCATTTTTCTGTTCGCACCTTAATTGTCAGGATCAAGCATCTCTCTCGCTCCCTTGCGTGGCAGGGAAGCGAATTAGGGAAACGTTCTGTAGAGATTCTCTCTACTATCCCTCTTGTCAAATCGTATCGAACTGAAAGACAAGAACAACGTTTATATACAGATATCAGCAACAAGAAAGCGCAGTTGGACTTCCGCGTCCAGATCCTTGGAGCTCTTATTCTGCCTTTGCAGGAAATCATTACGATTCTTGTTGCTGCGGGAATTTTCGTTGGTGCGATATTCTGGTTTGGTCGAGAGCAAATTGGCACAGCACCAGCATTGATGGTGTATGCATATATCATCCTCAATGCATCCAGTAAATTCGGATCACTTTCCGGTTTCCGTGGCACTGTTGCAGGCGCCAGCGGTCCGCTAGAGGAAGTTCTTACTATCTTTGATGACCAGTCGAAGTACTTTGTGCGGGGCGGCAATGAACAGTTTACCGGGCTCAAAAATTCAATTACCTTGCAGAATCTTTCTTTCTCCTATGTTGAAGGCCAGGACATTCTCCATCACATATCAGTTGCGTTTAAAAAAGGAGAAATGACGGCTATTGTTGGCCCGACTGGAGCAGGGAAGAGCACGCTCATTAATCTCTTAATGCGTTATTATGATTGTTCCGAAAATTCTATCTTGATTGACGGAACCGATATTCGCGCATTTACGCTCGATTCGTATATTCAGCATGTGGCACTCGTTAGTCAGGACACATGGCTGTTACATGACACATTGCGAAACAATATTACGTATGGGTTAGAAAATGTATCAGATGCAGATGTTCAGTATGTTGTTGAGCGCGCACGTCTTGCTGAGTTTGTTGCGAGCCTGCCGGGCGGACTCAATACATCTATTGGCGATCGGGGTGTTAAATTGAGCGGGGGAGAAAAGCAACGTGTTTCCATTGCGCGCGCCTTGCTGAAAGGATCAGAAATCCTCATTCTTGATGAGGCAACCAGTTCACTGGATAGCCGAACAGAAAAACTTATTCAGGAGGCGATTGATGATGCGGTACAAGGACGTACATCTATTGTTATCGCCCATCGTCTCAGCACCATTAGAAATGCTGATCAGGTTATTGTGTTAGAGAATGGAAAATTGACAGAAAAAGGCACACCTCAAGAACTCTTAGATAAAAGAGGGACGTTCTTTGCTTTATGGGAGGAGCAAAGGTTTTAGCTCATATATTATTCAATTTGTTCACCCGTTTGGGCAAAGCGGTTTTTAAATCATGCATGGTCAATTACGTGACTTGTTATACATAGAGGTGCGCACTAGGGTGTCTTTATACTAGGAGATCGAAAGGATCTGAGATGACCCCCCCTTTCTTTGCAACAAGCATTCTGCAAGCGCCAGATCTTCTTTCGTATCAATATCCAAAGAATCTTCTTTGCTCATAACAAGGGGGCGGCAGTCATCACCAAACGGGTCATCCGATTGTCGGAGGCGTTCGGTTCTCAGCACATACACTGCGCCGTTGTATGCGTAGTATTTTTCCATCTCCTGCAGAGCTTTTTTTTTGGGTTTTGTTAGCTTCCCCTCTTTTATTTGCATCGCAAACGATGGATTAAAGAGAGAGGGGACTTCGGTAACGCTTACAACCGAATCAGCATCTGTTTTTAACATCAGCCGGATTCCTTCATCAATATGCTCAGCCGTTCGCAATGGCGATGTTGGCTGCAGGAGAACAAAAAGAGGCGGGGCATAGCCTTCTTTTTTCTCCAGTTCCCTTAGAACGTGCCGTATTGCATCCATGGAATTCGCCTCATCACTCGCAAGTTCACGAGGTCTCATAAATGGCACCTCTACCCCGTATTCTTTTCCGACCGCCGCTATTTCTGCGCTGTCCGTGCTCAGAATCACCCGCGTCAGGAGCTTGCTCCCCCTCGCCGCTTCGCAGGTGTAGGCAAGGAGCGGTTTTCCGTTAACTTGCACAATATTCTTGTGGGGAATTCTTTTGGATCCTCCTCGTGCAAGAATAATGCCAAAAACGTCAGAGCCGGGCTGCTGCATCTTCTGGAGACATGCAAAATGATAATATGCGATCTGAAGGAATTGAGTGATGAGATTCTAAGAACGATCGAATATCATCAAAGAATGTCACCGCGGTCACAATAACCAGATCTGCTTCTCGATAGCGTGGTGATGTGGCCTCCAGAATCGGAATAGGGCATGTGGGGACAAAAGTTCCTGCCTTGCTCTCATCCCCGTCAAAAAGCAGAATCTTTGAGCAGTCTATGTCTCCCAGTGCAAAAAGCGTATTCATACCATTGCATGCTCCGTGGAATGCAATGGTTTTCCCTTCAGATTGAGCCTTGGTAATAACAGAGAGAATTGGAGCGAGTCCTTGATTAAAGTTTTTTGCCGCAACGTTGAAAAGTTCCTCATCTGTTCCCTTTTCAAAATTCTGTTGTGCTGGCTTCTGGCCCTTTTTTAAAACATAGAAGAGTGTATCGAGCTTTTTAACGAGTGTAAGGATTTCAAATCCTGCTTGTGTAATAAGATGATTGGCAGAAGCCTCTGAGAAATAATTAAGATGTTCAAAGCAAAGAGCATTCATGTCGCCTCTGCGAAATTGGAATTCAATATCAGGGAAAATGAGTACTGCCCTAGAATCCTCGGATCGCAGCATTTTATTTGCTTGTACAAGGAATCCAAAAGGATCGGCAACGTGTTCGATGCAATTTAGTGAGAGGATAAAATCCGGGTGAAGGTTTTCTACTTGAAGATCAAGGCCGAAATATTCACGGATGACATGCACATGCGGATTATCCGGAGTGACTTTTACGCTTGGGTCAATGATGAAATATTCTCCCACGCGGCCTTCATCCATAAATCTGTTTGACATATATAAACTGCCGGCTCCGATCTCCATCATTGTCTTTCCTTTGAGCACAGGGGCATGTTCTTTCGCAAAATCGTAATACATATCCCCAAGCCAGTTGGCCCACAAAGAAGCGCCAGGAGGCTTGGTCGGCATTGTGTATCCGGGATCGTTATATGCATCTACTATTTGTTGTTCTACTTCCGGATCCGAGCATTGTCGAATAAATCCCTTCTCATCAAGTTTGAGCCGAAATGGATACATACGCTGCCCTCCCGGTCTGTTGCGGACACCTTGCCATAGTGGGAAGCTGTCGAAGCTGATTTCCCTTAAAATTTCTTCTGTTGTAGTTCTTGGAGTCATCAACGCAAGTATCGCAGTTTAGGCCCTCTGTGCAAGACAAAAGCGCAATATTCTCTTCTGGAAAATGCGATTTTTGTAACATGTCTACGAGTTGTTTGATAGTCTAGTTCTATGACAGTACGCAAGAAGACAGTTTTGTTTGTAACCGGCACACGCGCAGAGTGGGGACTCTTTCAATCTACTATTCTTTTACTACAAAAAAGTCGGCTCATCACATTGAAGATATTGGTTACCGGTATGCATACCCAGTGTCAATTTGGTCATACAATCGATGAAGTCAAAAAGGTGGTTCACATTGATCACACAGTTCCCATTGGAGAGCATGATGATCAGCTGACGGCTTTGAGTAAGGAGATTGAGGGCATCGGACGATATCTCAAAAAAAATCCAGCTG
>JBAYNS010000029.1:0-11196 GCA_041678625.1 Candidatus Peribacteraceae bacterium | reverse complement strand
CATAAGAGGTGAAAGACTAGCGAAAAAAATGAACACTTTACATCACTAAAAAATAGTGTAGAGTATGGGTTTGTTATGATACATCTCTTTCAGAATAGTGGCTTGGCTGCGCTGCAATTGGCGACAAACAGCACATATCTGTGCTACGGTATTCAGAAGGAGACAATCATGCATCTCTCCACGCATTCTCCTCTCCCCTCCATCCTCCTATGACAGGGCTTCCTGGTTCTGTAGAGGCACACCTCAAAGACAGCGGTTTCTCCTCCACGGAAATCCTGGTTCTGCAGAAACTACTGGAAGGTACCGCACTCACTTTGCGGGAACTGGCAGCCAAAACAGGCAAGAGCACCGGAGTACTGGATCAGGCAACCAAGAAGCTCATGCGCCGCCATATTGTCATGCGCGAGGTCATCAACAACATCCCCAAATACGTCGTGAAATCCCTGGATGCCATCACCCAGTGGATGAAGGAAGACATGCAGAAGAAACACGACCAGCTCAGCCGCAAAGAACGCGACTTTGAATCCTTTGTCGCCTCGCTCAAGATGGATCAAACCCGGCCAGAGATGGAGCACTTTGAAGGCGAGGAGGGACTGGAGGGGGCATACACCAAACTGCTCGATCTTACTGAAGGAGAAATGCTCTTCTACGTCCCCGTTTCCTGCAAGGAAGAAGATGATCCCCTGCGCGCCTTCCGCGTGCAGTACTTTCGCCAGCGCCGTAAGCGCGGCGTCTTCTCCCGCGTGCTCGTCCCTGATGATGCTCTGGGCAAGCGGTACCAGAACAGGGATGTCTTTGAATACCGCGAAACCCATCTGCTCCCCGCAGAGGACTTCCCCGTCACTTTCGAGAAAGTCATCGCAGGGGACATCATTGCCTGCTTTAACCATCAGGAGCAACGCGCATGCTTCCTCCATTACCCGGAAATGGCGCACACCGAAAAGAAGATGTTCCAGATGCTCTGGCGCAAAGGAGAAGGGGATACCGCAGCAACACCGGAAGACTTTAATGAACCCGAGGAAATTCCGCTGGGAACGCGCACATTCTCTGCACTGCGGGAATTCTTCCTCAGCCGCAAGAGTTTGGCAGCCATGGCACTCTGTGGAGTGCTGGCTGCCTCCATTACCTTTGGGGTTTACCGTTACAGCGTCCATCTAAACACGCAGCGTGTACGTGAGCGCGTGATGGCCATTGCTGCTACTGCTGCTCCAGAGTTTGATCCTGCTGATCTGGATCAATTGCATACATGGAGGGATGTGTACAAACCAGAGTATGCACGTGTGCAAAAACTTTTGAAGGATATCAAAGATCGCAATCCTGGTGCCGAGTGGGTGTACATTTTTCGTACCACTGATGATCCGTACATTCTAGAATTTGTGGCAGATGGCGATTCTCCGGATATCTTTAATTTTGAGGATTTAGATAGCGATGGTCTAAGAAACGATGTTACTCCACCGGGATACTCCATCGCTGATTCCGGGTGGGTAAAATACAATATGGCACAAGCAGTATTTGAACCCGGTGGATATGCGGATGAAACACCCTATACAGACTTTTGGGGTACATGGATTACTGGTCATGCAGTAATACTGCGTCCGGATGGAACTTTAGCTGGAATTCTTGGAGTGGATATCGACGCCAGCGAAATCCAGAATCTCACGTTGCAATCTTTCCGCATTGTGTACGTCTTTCTTGGCCTTTTTGTCCTCTTTGTCTTTGTACGATTGGCTGCGTTCAATCAGCCACTTTGTAAGGAGCTCCTTAAGCTCCTGCGCTCCCGTGCAGTTTTGTACACGTTGATCGTGTGCGCACTCATTGCGTTAGGAGTGACCTATGGGCTCTATCGGTACACCATTGCCTTAATGCAGGAGGAAGTTGGCAATCGTCTGATGGCAATTGCCACTACTGCAGCACCGGAGATTGATGCCAGAGATCTGGAAGTGCTCCACAAGGCAGAGGATATGAAAACAGAGGAGTACCAGAGGGTGTTTAAGAAGTTGAATGAGATAAAAACCCGTAATTCAGATATGGGGTACATATATATCTTACGACCGACGGATGATGTTTATAGTTGGGAATGGGTTGTTGATGCAGATTCAAATTATTTCATTCCAAATGATGGCATTGACTATAACGGTGATGGTGTAATTAATGAGGCTGATGAAGGAGTTGCCCCTGGAGTTGGATATGATGCCACCGGACGGTTATTTGCTACAGAAGGCTTAAACAAGCCACTAGTCGAAGATTTTACTATCGATCAGTGGGGCACATTTCTAACAGGATTTGCGCCTATCCTTGATGAAGAGGGGGTTGCTGTTGCTGTCTTAGGTCTGGATATGGAAGTTTCGGATTTCTTAGAAATAATCCGTTCGAAGTTCCAGGTTTATTTCTGGTTCTTTGGGGTATTTGCAATGGTATTAACGGTATGGATTCTGGTTTTGGTGGTACGTGCTCGTGGGTTATTCGTTGGATCTAAGGCACCACCCGCAAAGTTGGTATAACAAATGTGCACCGACGTTCGCATCCATATTTGTGTGTTTGCCGGGTGTCACTTCCACCAAATCAAAACCGACGATTTGTTTTCCAGATTCCACAATTCTCTTTAAAAGAGTAATAATTTCTTGGTAGCTTAAGCCGCCTGGTACAGGCGTGCCGGTATTTGGACATAATGATGGGTCCAAACCATCGATATCTAGAGATAAGTAGATCTTCTCTGGTAGTGCTGCAACAATGGAGTCGCAAATATTATTCCAAGTTTTCCCTTCGGATTTCGATTCGGCGATATTTCTTTCGAAGAATGTATGAATACGCCCCTGAGAATTTATGATTGTATCGTGTTCTTCTGGGCAAAAATCACGTATTCCAACCTGAACAATTTTATGCACGTTTAGTTTCTTGAGCACATTGAACATAATTGAAGCATGAGAAAATTGAATCCCTTCAAACGCATTGCGTAAATCACAGTGGGCATCTATTTGTAACACTCCAATGCTAGGGAATTTTTCTACATGCGCTTCAATAGCCCCAAATGATACAGAATGCTCTCCTCCAATTATGCCTACTACTTGCCCATTAGCTAAATATTTACATACGTTTTTATAAACAGCCTCATTCATTTTTTCACAAAATACATTTATATTCTTTGCAAGCTTGTTTGTAGGATCGACTCCTCCTTGAGCGTTTATTTGTTCGAATAGTGTATTAGCTTCCTTATTCCATTGTTTTACATTGGTTGATCCATGCTCCATTGATATGCCATTCTCGAAGAAGTTACCCAAATCAATATCGCCAAATTCGATATATTTACTTGCTTCAAAAATTGCCTGTGGGCCAAAGGAAGCCCCTTTTCCGTATGATGCAGTTGCATCCCAAGGAACAGGAATTAGGATGATCTTGGATTTCTCAATCGAGTAAGGAAATCCAAATATTCCAGAATTTGGTGGGGCAGCTGCGTTGGGATCGAATATCATAATTTTATTAATAATTATCGATTCATTGATAGTCTGGAACAATGCCTAAAGCAACATATTTTCTTTTGAGGTGGTCTGGTAGATATTTATATTCACAAATAACTTTTCTACAAATTTCCGATCCACATAAGCATTTCATTTTAAAGTCGTCGTGGTACATTGTTGTCGAGTAATCCCATGTGATTTCTTCGCCTGGTTCAATCTGTTTTATGGCGATTAATCTAACGCATCGTTTGTCTATCTTAATTCCACAATTTGGATTGCATGAGTGATTGACAAAATCGTCCATCATTCCTGATGGGCCCATATATTTGTCTGGGCCAATTTGTATGTAATAATCGTCAATATATGGATCTGGCAAATCCTCAAAAGATAAAATTTTTCCATTAAAAATTAGGACTGTTTCCCCAAAATTATATTTTGCCTTAGCAAAAACTCCCTTTCCTATCTTAGTATCCTTAATACATAGATTCGTGCTTGACTGAGAGAGCTGTTTACATTGCATGTCTATTATGCTAGCATATAGTTATGAAAATAGAAAAAAATAATACATCAATATATAGGCCATATCTCAGTTATATGTTGCTGATCCTTAGTATTGTATTAGCCTCAATAGCGGTTGTATTTATTTATAACAATACCAAATGGTTATTACAGTGGAGCATGCAAGAACGAGTAGTTGCGATAGCACAAACTGCTGCACTTGATTTTGATGAGGCAGAATTGGAATTGATAACGGGACCAGAAAGTGTAAATACAAAAATATATGAAAAAATTGTTAAGCGACTGCAAGCAATAAAACTTGCGAACCCTAATATTCGATATGCGTATATTCAAAAAAAGACAGAGGATCTTGATACTGTGCTTTTTGTGGCAGATGCAGATTCTCTTCACCCCGACAATCCTACTGATAGTAATCAGAATGGGGTCATAGACCCAGATGAGGAATTAATTTTCCCGGGCGATGAATACGATATTTCTGAGTATCCAGATTTTATTCAAATAGCGTTCATTCAACCTTATGTTGATAACAATCCTTATGTTGACGAGGACGAAGCCTTGTCGTCTGATCAGTGGGGTACATACCTATCAGCTACGGCACCAATTAAAGGGGATAATTATTTTGCACAATATCTGTTTGGAATTGATGTAGATGTTACAGACTATATTAAATTATCCAACGTAGCGCTTAGGCCATTTCTACTTTTTGTGTCATTTTTGATATTGTTGTTAACAACTCAAACCGTGATTCTTGTAAGAATGTGGGGGTCAAGGGTCAAATTGCTTAAAGAACTTGATCGACAAAAAGATGAACTCTTAAGTATCGTAAGTCATCAGTTGGCAACTCCTATTTCTGCAGTGAAGTGGAATTTGGAAATGATGGTGGATGGTGATTTTGGGAAAATGACGAAAGAACAAGAGATGCATCTTAAGACCATACAGCCACAGGCTGAGAATCTTGCTGATTTGGCAAGTATGATCTTGGATGTGTCGCGCATTCAGTTGGGTCGTATGAAGGTTGATAGAACAGATTTGGATATTGGTGAGTTTGTTGAGGAGGTATTTAATGAAGTGGAACCAAAGGCCCAGGAGAAGAAGGTGAAGTTTACTAAGTCTGTGTCGCAAAAACTACCTAAGGCAATGCTTGATAAACGGCTTATGCGTATGGCTATGGAGAATCTACTCACCAATGCAGTGAAGTACACACCAGAAGGTGGTACTGTGGAGTTGAATGTAAAGGTTAAAGGCAAAAACCTCTACTACGAGGTGAAGGATAATGGTTGTGGAATTCCTAAGAGTGAGCATGATAAGATCTTTGGCAAGCTATTCCGTGCCAGTAATGTGAGCGATACGGAGGGGAATGGATTCGGTTTGTATGTTGCCAAAGGCGCGGTTGAAAGTCAGGAGGGACGAATTTGGTTCGAGAGCACAGAGAAAAAAGGTACAACATTCTTTGTTGAGTTGCCTATAATTGAGCCAAAGAAAAAGGCAAAATAAGACTAAAAGGAAATGAGTCGTACACCAATGACCATAAATACAACTAGCATAATTTTAATAATAAAATTTTGTTTTATAACCTTTTTAACAGGAGTGTGCCCAATATAAAAAAGAAATAATGAGATGAGAAAAACAAATGCCGGGAGAGCGCTTTCTAGGGAAGATACTAAAGCTGGATTTCCCAGTTCTATGGCCTTTTCTGCACTTAGTAATGCAAAAATGTCAATTATTTCTATGCCAACAAAAGTTTTACGTCTGTGTACAAGTAATGGGAGCTCCTCAAGAATAATGTTTCTAGTTTTAGAAAATATCAATGGTGATAATCCACCAATCACCATTCCAATAGCTATAAAAAATATTCCTTGGGAGAATGGCAGTACTGAAAAAATATGATCATCAATAATGTATTCCCAAGATTGTAGAATTGATGCTGCAATAATTAATATTAAGGCTTGAAGCTTAGCATTTTCTTTAGAATCGATTCGATAGAAAGATGCTGAGCATATAATCAGAATCAATATTCCAATATAATGAAATGGCTTTAATAGTTGTCCAAAAAACACAAAGCCCCAAAGGGCAACCAAGGCGGGAATTATATTCGAGTATGCAGCAATTATGCCTGTTTCACTTTTACTTAACGCAGTAAAATAAAGGCCATAACCTAACTGGGCTAGTAGGCCAGAAGCGCAGGCAATAAAAATAATATTTAGACTGCCCCAGTACCAAAAATCAGTTAGTGGAATCAATATTGGACACAACAACAATAAAATGACTAGAGTAGAAATGCTACTGGTAAACATTCCTAACCAAGGTTTATTAAAAATATCCTTTACACAATAATTATCCAATATGTGAACTATCGCATATAGAAAAGGGGCGAGAATGGCGAATATAAGCCACATATTGAAATAGTATTTTACTTGAAAACCAAATTATGTACAGCTTTTTTATTAGCAACTTCTTCCGCATACTTCTCCATCACATAATGAAAGATTAGTGGCGCGACAATGGTTGCATCAGAATTTATGCTAAAAGCGGGAGTCTCCTTATGTAGCTTGTGCCAGGTAACTTTTTCATTAGAGGCGCATCCTGAGTAGGAGCCGTAGGTTAGATTGGAATCTCCAATGTGACAGAAATATCGCCAGTAATCACATTCTTCCTCCAGATCTTCGATGATGCACGGTACCACACACATTGCAAAGTCCCCGGCGATGCCTCCACCAATTTCGAAGAAGCCAATTGGATTATTTAATCCGTTCTTTTTGTACCATTCAATCAAGTGTTGAAATTGTTCTGTGCCATGTTTTACTACCGAATGACTGGAGATATCATTGTTAATCACGCGGGCAGTAAATGCATTACCCATCGTGGAGTCTTCCCATCCGGGAGTGTAGACGGGGATATCCATTTCACAAGCGGCTATTACCCATGAATTTTCTATTGGTATCTGAGCTTTTCCATCAAGGTGACCATCGCGAATGAGCCTATACATATACTCATACGGGAAGTAAGACTCTTTATTTTTTGCAGCTGCTTGCCAATAGGGAATGAGCTGTTTTTCAAGCCACACCATAACGTCATAGGTTAGGCAGGTATCCGTCACGCGATAGAACTTCTGATCGCGAATTTGTTCATCCTCTTCTGGTGAAAGGTAGCGATAACGAGGAACTGGTTTGTAATCTTTGTTTCCGATGAGATTGAATATATCTTCTTCAAGATTTGCTCCCGTTGTTGAGATGGCATGGATCTGCCCTGCCCGGATCATCTTGGCTAAACTGATACCCATTTCGCCAGTGCTCATGGCTCCTGCTAGGGCAAGAACCATTTTCCCCCCGTTTTGCGTAAACTCATGGTACGCTTTCGCAGCGTCGAGCGTCTCACGTGCGTTAAAGTGCTTAAAGTTCTCTTCCATGAATGCGGAAATGGACATAGTGCCAATGGGGAAAGTTATACGCTAACGGTTGCGATTTGTTCTTCCCGCACGGGTGCTGCGTGATCATGCGGCATAAAGAGCTTGCGTTCGTTGGTAACCTGATCGGCTTCGCCGTGTACATCCCACATAAGCCTCTCTGATCCATCCACACCGATTTGCCGGTCAATGAAGGTACCGCGCCATTTTTCCAGAGCAAGATGTGAGTTGGCGATATCGATCACCTTCCGCCAGTTTACAGAGGCGCAGCTGTATACATCCATGCGGATGTGCGGCAGGCGGCCGGGGGAGACAAAGTAGTGTCCGCTGATGTGGCTGGTGGTAATGGGGATGAGGAAAGACCACCCCGGAGCACGCAGATCAGCGGCAGGAAAGATCCGCAATTCACCTAGCGGGTCCATGCGCAGCGCCACCAGTAAATCGTCAATGAGCTTTTGCGTTATAGATTCTTTTTTAGACTCGTCAAGTTCCTTCTGGAGGTAAGCATCCAGAATGAAGATCTCGTGGAAGAGCGTGAATTTGGAGGGGGCGGGCATCATAAGGGGTAACAAGTTCGCTATTATTCTCGTTTTCCTCTAATATGTCAAAGCAGAATAAAGCCTTCTGTTGTCTACTAGCCTTTCTTTTAGAACACAAAATGTGTACAAAAGCGCTAAAAACGCTCAGAGAGGAGATAGACGGTATTGCAGAGAACCCTATAGAGCGGAAAAAAGTGGTCTTTTTGGCTTACAGCAAGCCTGCTGAGTCCCTGGGATGCTGTGAACTCAAAACTGAACACAAAATTTATTCAATTTAGCACGGTATCTGCTGATTTTGAGGGGATGGCAAAGGCTGATGCGTGGTGGCAGATTCCAACCGGGTCAGCAGGATACCGTAGGCATCTCGGTCGGTGTTGGTGGTGTGCAGGAACTCCTGCTGGAACAGAGGGAGGTAAAATTCCCGGGTATCACTCAGCAGGCGTTCGTCATCGGGGCAAGAGGAGAGTTTTGCAGATTCCAGACGGCGGATGCAGTCCGCCATCTTCGCCAGAAGCACGCCCGGATGCGTGCTGCTGACGCGCGCGATCTGCTCAACGTACTCGCTTTCCTGCTGCTGCGGATCGTCTGCAGGGATAGCGCGGGGTTTGCTCAGAGCCCAGGCCATGGTGGCAACATCGTCGCCGAAATCCTTGATGATTTCGTTCAGGCGCAGGCGGTCGTATTCCAGAATGTCGTGCAGGGTGGCGGCGATGTAGGTTTGCGCGGGTAAATCCGCTGAGGCTTCTGCCAGAATACGGACAACTTCCAGTGGATGCCCGATACACGCGGCAGGGGCAAACCGGCGCTCGCGCGCATGCACATGCTGCGCGAGCGTGACGGCTTTCTGCAGGAGCACAAATTCCTCCGCATTGCGTAGTGGAAAAGGCGCTACACTGTCTGTTGCAGACTGTTTTGGGGCCAGTGAGAGATGGGAAAAGAAGAACAACAGAACGCGGAAGTATCCAAAGGGAGGCGCATTCTAGGGGGCGCGCTGTGCGTTCTCCACCAATTTTTGTTGACGGTTTGTATACGCAGATATACACAGAATCGTGCTCAGTACAGCAAAGACGACAGAATGTCCTATTTCTTCCACTGGCGCATTTGCCACCACATGGTCAGAAGCCATGTTCCCAAAATCAGAAGCAGGATGGCAACAAAGTATGCCAGCAGCTCCGGAGCATTCAGGATGGCAATACCAAAGAGGACGCACAGAAGACCGTTGAAGAAGAGCCCACCGCCAAAGTGCATCAAAGGCGATTGCTGGTTCCCAAAGTGCGGCCCATATCGAAAGAGGTTGAACATGGAGACAGTATAGCGCAAAGCGGAAGAAGTTTTTTGCCTTCTCTCCGATCATGAGGCGAAGGGGAGAGGGTGAGGATAAAGCATGTCACCCTGAGCTTTGTCATCCTGAGCCCTCCTTTTGTCACTCTGAGCGGAGTCGAAGAGTGACAAAACAGACATGCCTCGACTCCGCTCGTCATGACAAACTACTCGTTGGGTTCGTCATGACAAACTACTCGTTGGAGTCGAAGGGTGACATCGAGAACATGCCTCGACTCCGCTCGGCATGACAAACTACTCGTTGGGTTCGTCATGACAAGCTACTCGTTGGAGTCGAAGTAACGATAGTGTGTTTCATTTTTACATTCTGCCAATCCCGGTAACTCATCATAATCACCCATTATCAAAGCTTCCTTCTTCCTACGGCTCCATCGTTTCAGTTTCTTCTCCCAGGCAATGGCTTCACGGATATCACCGAATGTTGAAAGATAAACAAGCTTCACAGGACGTCTTGTAAAAGTATATGCACGTGGATCGTTACCACGCTGGTGTTGTCCTATGCGGTGCTCATAGTCATTAGTCACGCCGGTGTAGTAACTGCCATCACGACAACACAGGATATACACGTAATACGATCGCATAGGACCGTAAGTATACGGAGCACTGCAAATGACGATTTCTTTTGAGCACCAAAAACCCCCTCCGTTCCACGCCCCTATAGAACGCCTTTCTTCGCTTTCTTTTGCCATAAACAAACGATCTTCACTTTCAAGATATTCACAGGGGGTTCTGCCGGAGGCCATGGAGGACGCAGAATGAAGCCTTGTTCATTTCCTCTTCCTTCCCACACTCAATCATGGCTTCACTCAATTCACTAAAAGAACGTATCTGCCGCATCGAAAGAATGGAACCAAAGCTTCCGCTCGATGCAGGAGGAGACATAGACGGTATTCAGATGGCAACTGCCACAGAGATACAAGATCTCCTTGTGACACTGGAAGATAATGTTGCTCATCTCTCAGGGTCTACAGAAACGCTGGAAACGCAGATGGTGCAAAACGTATACAAATTCTGGCAATCAACATTGCTGGAGGAAGGAGAGGCAGTCTCGGTGGATCAGTATCGCACGCAGATCTTGGACACGGTCATGAAGAATGTATCAACATGGGAAAACAGAGACGCAATGGCAGACTCTCTTGCAAAAATACTCCACAATGCGGACTCGTCCGCTTCAGAAGAATCTGTGCTGAGCGCTTTTATGCTGGAACGCGGTTCAGCATTGCAAAATATCGCAACGAGCACAGCAGACAGCGAACGTCTGCAAGAAGAGGTGCGCGTCGCACAGGAACGTCTAGCAAAGGTCGAGAGTGATCTGGAACGCGCTACAAATGGAGCAGCAACTCTGTGGATCGAAACAAGTGGCGACCTATTGACTCTGCACTACGAGGGCATGCCGGAGGGTATACGCGCCATACTGATGGTTGACGGGGGAGATCCTAATGGTTCTCTGTCTCTTGCTGCCGGAACGCATTCCGTTGGATTCGGCATACCAACCAATTGGGGACGCCGTATTATTGAGGTTGGATTACAGATTCAGGAAATTTCCACCGGTGTGATACTGAATACAACGCCCACATGCACCTGCCGACTGGGCCAAGTTATCGGAGGAGCGGATGGGCGACCTATGGAAATCACAACCTCCAGAGGAGGAGAGGACACAGATATACTGGAAGTGCAATGTAATGCAATTCAGCAAGAACTTTCTGCATTGGAAGCAAAGCTTGCCACGACGCAGCAAATACTGGCAACCAACCGAGAGAGAGAGCAACAAATCAGCGCGCGGCTCGCCGCCGCCGACACGGCGTTCAGGGATCTCAACTCCGTATCGGAGGCACTGCGAGAGACCTCGCAGGATTTGGAGGAAGCGCAGGAAGAACTGAATGCACAACAAGCATGGCAGAATCTCAATGCAATGGCAGATGCCCTCGCAGAAGCACTT
>JBAYNS010000028.1:0-11482 GCA_041678625.1 Candidatus Peribacteraceae bacterium | reverse complement strand
TGCCAATGGTCCGGAGTGTGATAACGGTATCGATGATGATGGCGATACACTCGCCGACTATCCTCTGGATCCTGGTTGTACAGGACCAACGGACAACGACGAAAGAGATCGCCCGGACCTCTCTATCATCAAGAGTGGCGTTGTCAGCATCAATCGTGGCAAAACGATTGTCTACACGCTCTCCATCGAAAATAACGGGCCCGGTAATGCACGGAACATCACCGTGACGGATGACATTCCAGCCGGTCTCACCTTCAACAGAACATATTCCGATCTGGACTGTATTAAAGAGAATGTTGCCAATCGCGTACTCTGCAATAACACGGAACTGACCGATGGTGCACAGCGCACGTACCTAGTTGCCTTTGATATCCCGGCAACGTATCCGTGCGGCGATACAATCGTGAATGAATCTCATGTTTCTACATCCTCATCGGATCCCAACGATCAGAATAATCACAGCACGGTAGTAACAACCGTTGCATGTACACAGTGCTCTGACGGTATCGATAATGATCAGGATAACGCCACGGATCTTTCCGACTTCAGTTGTACATCCATAGATGACGATGATGAAACGAATCCTAAAGCACAGTGTCAGGACGGAGTGGATAATGATGGTGATCAACTGGTGGACTACCCAACGGATCCGGGATGCAGCTCGCTCCAGGATAATGACGAAGCGAATCCGACCACGGGCACGGATATCTCCATTGATAAAACCGGCCCCCTTACTATCCTGCGCGGCAGCACCATCCTCTACACGCTCACCGTGACGAACAACGGACCGAATGTTGCGCAGAACCTGATTGCATCGGATAAAACACCAGCAGGTCTGACCTACAATGCAGGTCAATCGAGCGCGGATTGTATAGAGGAAGGAGATAGTATCCTCTGTAACAACATTGAATTGGGTGTTGGTGCAACCAAACAGTACTCCGTAGCCTTCAATGTCACTAATGCCGTTCAGTGTGGATCGACCATCACGAACGAAGCAGCGGTTTCTATCTCCAATGGCGATCCGTTCAACACGCAGAATAACCAGGATGTAACGCACACAACCGTGCAATGCCAGAATCCGACCTTTACGATCAGCAAGACGGATAACCGCACAACAGTGCAACTAGGTGAAATTCTCACCTATGAAATCACGGTGACGAACACCTCCGCAGTTGATGCAACGAATGTTACGGTAACCGATACGCTCCCCGTACACACCACCTATCTGAGTTCAACAAATGGTGGTCAGCACAACGGTGGTGCTGTGACATGGTCGGGACTTTCTGTGTCTGCCGGACAGACGATCACACTCCAGGTGCAAGTAACAGTGAGCCAGAGTGCACCGGTTCAATTCCAGCTCACCAATACCGCCTTTGTCGGTGGTGCCCAAGCCAGTGATACCACTGTAGTGGAAGCCCCTGCACAGCTACAGGCAGACGTACGCATCAGTAAAACAGGACCACAATCTGTGGAACGCGGGAACACCGTCAGCTATACGCTCAGCGTGACGAATGATGGCCCAGATGCAGCAAAGAACGTGATTGTTTCCGACGTTATTCCCGCAGGACTCACCTTTAATGCATCTGCCTCTGATACAGGATGTATTCAGCAAGGCACCAGTGTGCTCTGTAACAACATTGCCTCATTGGCTAGCGGTGCACACCAGGATTATCACGTTGTCTTTACCGTCTCGGCAGCCGCACAGTGCGACAGTGTGATTACGAACACCGGTGCTGTCTCGATTTCTAACACGGATCCCAATGAATCGAATAATGTCAGCCAGGCAGTACAAACAACCGTCACATGCCCCGGCCAACCAACCTTTACGATCAGCAAAACGGATAGCCGCACAACGGTGCAGCCAGGTGAGACTCTTACGTACGTCATTACGGTGACGAATACGTCAGCGATCAACGCCACCAACGTGGTTGTTACCGATAGCCTCCCCGTGCACACCACCTATCTGAGTTCCACGAATGGTGGTCAGCACAACGGTGGTGTGATGGTGTGGACTATTCCTTCAATCCCTGCTCAACAGCAGGTACAGCTCAGTGTCACCGTTCAGGTGAGCACAACAGCACCGAACGGATGGCAATTGACGAATACTGCATTTGTGGACGGCATTCCGGGACAGGATACAACTGTCGTTCAATCAGGCGGAACCCAGCATGACATCGGCATCGTGAAGACCGGACCGACAACCGTGCAGGTAGGCCAGACAGTCATCTACACTCTCACGGCTACCAACAACGGGCCTGACACGGCAACGAATGTTATCGTTTCCGATCCCGTTCCTGCCGGTCTGAGCTTCAACGCCAGCCAATCGAGTACAGACTGCATACTGCAGGGAACCGACGTGCTCTGTAATAACATTACGCTGACGAACGGTCAGTCACGGAGCTACTCCGTTGCCTTTAATGTTCCGGGAACAGTAACCTGCCCCGGCACCATCACGAATACAGCAACAGTATCCGTTTCCTCCGGCGATACGAATCCCTCAAACAATAGCAGCACTGCAACAACCTCTGTTCAGTGTGCCACAGGACACCTGACCATCAGCAAGACGGACAATCACGATACCGCTCTCCCCGGTGAAGCGCTCGTCTACACCATTACACTCACGAACGTCTCCTCATCTCCTGTAACGAACGTGCTGGTGGAAGATACGCTCCCAAGCAATCTGACGTACATTTCTGCATCGAACGGCGGCGTCGTTGTTCAGAGTAACCCTACAATCGTGCGTTGGCAGTCTTTGACTCTTGCCGCAGGCGAAGTCAAAGAGCTCTTCCTCTACGCACAGGTAAACCAGAGCACGCCTAACGGCACCGTTCTGGTGAATACCGTAAGTGCAACAGCAAGCCCAACTGTTACGGCACAGGACACGACCACCGTGCAGACAGGAGCGACTGGTAAATCGGCGGACCTGCGCATAACCAAGAGCGGTCCTGGCACCGTTCAGAGTGGTAGCACCTTGAGTTACACAATCAGCGTAACCAATGACGGTCCTGATTCCGCAACGGGTGTGACAATTACCGACGTCATCCCCACAGGCTTAAGCTTTGTTTCGGCCGATGCCGATTGTGCACTGCAAAGTACCAACGTTGTCTGTACGCACAGCGGTCCTCTGACCAGCGGCAGTACCGATACTTTCCAGATCACACTCAAGCCGCAGCAGACACTTGCCTGCAACAGCAGTATAACGAATACCAGTTCCGTTACGGCAGGAACACCTGATCCGGACGCTATCGACAACACCAGTAACAGCGTCCAGACCACACTCCTCTGCAATGGCCCCACAGACCAGCCGACATTCAGCATCAGCAAGACGGACGGCCGCACCACCGTGCAACCCGGCGAAACGCTTACGTACACCATCACCGTGACAAATACGTCAGCAGTCAACGCTACAAACGCACGGGTGAATGACATACTCCCCAGCCAACTGACATACCTCTCTTCCTCGGATAGTGGACAGCACAGTAGCGGAATGGTGACATGGACAGGGCTCTCCATTGCCGCGGGAGCAAGCAAGACGCTCACTGTTCAGACACAGGTGCAGAGCACCGTTCCTGATGGAACAATCATCCGCAACGTCGCTGCAGTAGGCATCAACCTGGCACAGGATGACACCACGGTGCAAGGCAGCACACAGACGAATGTGACGATTGATCTGACAGACTCCATCGATCCGGTGGAACCGTGCCAGAGCTACAATTACAACGTCCGTGTGACGAACCTGAACGCATCACCGGTGAGTGGTCTACTGGTCAAACTCATGATGGATCAGGATACGACGTTCCTAACAGCTGATAACGGCGGCTCACATTCCAATGACATCGTCACATGGTCAAATGTTTCCATTGCCGCCAACGGATACACCACTCTCACAGCAACCGTGAAAGCGGATTGCACAACGGAGACTGATGACATCCTGCGCGCATGGGCCAGTACGAACAACGCAATGGATGAGGAAACCACGCGAGTGGATGATGGTGGTACCAATGGACAAGATGTCACCATCAGCATCACCGACAGTCCGGATCCGGTGGAAATCGGTGAAGTACTTTCCTACTCCATCCGCGTCTGCAACGAAGAATCAACGCAGCGAGATATTGATGTCACCGCATTCCTGGATGAAGACACCAGCTTTTTGGACGCATCGGACAGCGGCGATGACACCTCCAATGACGAGGTAGAATGGAACAACATTTCCATTGACGGTGACGATTGCGAAACGCTGATCCTGCGGGTACGGATACTTAACTCCGCAGTAGAAGGAAGCACCGTACGTCTGCGCGCACGCGCCGAGGACGAAGAAGATACGGAGAACACACGCATCGTCGAGTACGGCGCACCCATCCCGCCAATACCAACACCGGGCGAGCCGGCAACTGTCAGCGTCGATAAGAGTGCAGACCGCGATGAAGTACAACCAGGAAGCATTGCTACCTACACGGTCACCATTCAGAACACGTCACCGTACAGTATTGAGAACATGCAGGTGGAAGACACCTTCACTGCAGGAAGCCTGACAGTGGAAGACGCTGCAAGCGGAAACGTTGTCGGAAATACAATCCGGTGGAACGTGCCGATTCTTGGAGCCAATGCCACCCGCGTGTTGCGCTACCGTGTGCGCGTGGACAGCACAATGCGCCACGGACAGGTAATCACGAACTCTGTAACGGTGAGCAGCCCTGATCTGAGCGGAACACCTTCCGATACGGAACAGATCCGCGTCATCGAGCAATTGCCACAGACAGGTTTGGGCGGATTCTTGGCCTCCCTAGATAACACAGATCTTGCGATCCGTCCGCATGCGCGCCAGAGCATCACTGCACCGGGCGCCGCTGCGGCGAACACCTCTCTGCCGTTCATCATCTGGACGAATATTATCGCCATTGGTATCAGCGGCGGCTGGCTGTTCGGACGGAAATTGTTCTTCTAAGAAAAACTTTAAAAAGAAGAAGCGGGTCAGGAAAATCCTGACCCGCTTCTTTTGAAGAAGGCACTGTGCATATCTTCAAAAATTCACTTCGCCGGATTTTCTTCCAGAACGTATTGCCGAACAATCTCGGGGAGCTCCTGCAATGTACGAGCAAATACTTTCTGTTCTTCTTTCGATGGTACGCTCAGAACCCAATTCGCCAGATCACTCCCCGGTGGCGGGGTTCCCAGTCCGATGCGCAAGCGTGCGAACGCTTCACCAAGCACATCCACGATGGATTTGAGTCCGTTATGCGTCCCCGGTCCACCGTTGCGACGCACGCGAGTTTCCCCTTGCAGAAGATCAACATCATCACAGATAACCAAAACCTTTTGAGAAGGATCCAGCTTATAGAACTCCACAATTTTGTGGATCGCTTCTCCGGAACAATTCATATACGTCTGCGGTTTTACCAGCAGTACGGGAACTGTCACAACCCTCGCCTCGCTGATGATGGAACGGAACTTCTCTTTCTCCTGCCACTCCCCCGTTCCAAAATGTTCCTGCAGAACATCCACTGCCTGAAAACCTAAATTGTGCCGCGTCGCCGCGTACGATGTGCCGGGATTACCGAGTCCGATAATGACAAGAGAAGGTTTCACTAACAAGTAGTGTAGCGAATGCAGAAGATCAGTACAGGCTCTCGAGCGCCTTCTTGAAGGAGGCAACTGCACAGGAAACTCCCCGATCATCTACCGCAGTACCCGGTTCATGGACAAGCCGATTGCGCAGCTTATGCGCTTTCCAGACCGATTCCTTATTGGGAATACGCCCTTGAATGCTCTTGAGTTGATCGGCAAGGGAACCTGCATATCCTGATTCACGCAGAGCGCGGGAAAGGAGCGCATCTGCCTCCACCAAGCGACGCACAGGGTCCTCCCGCGCCTCGAGTGCGTTCCAGAGCACCTGATACCGTTTGCGCGCCCCGGCAGAAAGCCGGCGTCTTCTGAGCAGAATAACACCAAGCAGAATGATGAGAACTACCAGAATAGCGCCGGTAATGATTGCATCAAAAGGCATGATTAATCTTCGTCGAATTCTTCTTCGTCATCGTCATCATCACCATCGTCACGAATATCATTGAGCTGCACCTCACCCGCCACAAGTTGACTCAACAGTTCCTGGACATGTCGGGAATCCTTAAGGTTTTTGGAATACAGATACTTCTCCATGTTCTTCATAATGAGTGACTCAACGCTTCGGGGGTGGCTCACATGATCAAGGGAAACAACATTCCCTGTAGAGATCTTTTCCACACTGATTGTGCCATAACGCAGTACCGTTCCCAATACACCCTGAATTTCGTAGCTCACACCCTGGATATCGCTATAGAGCACCCGCGTCGATTCACGATGAAACCACCCGTGCCATTCGACATCAATGATCCCCGCATTCGTAATGATCCACGCATCCAGATAATAATCAAAGAAATTTCTGAGCCACCACACCAGAGAGATCGTTGCCCAGAGAGCAACCACGTAAAACATCGCCAGAAAAGGTACTGCGTAGAGCACCAACCACGCCACAATGAAAGAAACGGACGGCCAGAAGAGAAATCTTATGCCCAGAATCCAGTGTTTATGAATAATCTTTGTAATGATTTCATCATCATCCAGATGCCGCGTGAAGAGAAGCGTATTGAGATCGGACATGGTGGGCATTGTACCGCTTCCTTTCCTGCAAAGAAATGCGGAAAGACCTCTGGCTCAACTATCCGGAATCCTCTACACTGCTCTGGATGGCGCGCCAGCAGCAACAAAGTATCTGGTTTCATTTCCTGGATGTCCTTCTGAACATCGTCATTATCGTGGCGATTGTCGGACTCATCCGCACTTTTCTGGTTTCCCCGTTTCAGGTGGAAGGCGATTCGATGGTAGACACATTGGAAGATGGTGAGTACATCATCATCAACAAACTCACGTACTACATCGGCCAACCTCAACGCGGCGACGTGGTGGTTTTTCGCCCGCCCAACGATCACAGTAAGCATTACGTAAAACGCATCATCGGCGTACCGGGTGATGAAATCAGCATCCGTAACGGCTTCGTATACATTAAAGAAAAAGGAACCGACAGAGAAGTGCAATTGGAAGAACTGTATTTGAATGATACGAATGCAGGACACACCTACAAGCATCCGCCTTCAACCCAGAATCAGACTGAGGAAAACTACGGGATTATTCCTGAGGGTTTTTACTTCCTTATGGGTGACAACCGCATGGCCAGCCGCGACTCGCGCAGCTTCCCTGATTTCTTTGTGCCGGAAGACGATATTAAAGGCCGCGTATGGTTTGTTGCTCTCCCCTTCAATAAGCTCCATGTTCTGGAGGAAGCGACGTATACCTTTTAACCATAGTGCGATCGGAGTCTTCCTTGTATATCCTCCATATTTTCGGGGTTTTCGGACCATCCTCAATCCATCCATTTTCTTACATTTCTCTTGCAACAGCCTAAAGGAGAGCTACAATAGGCATAGTCCCCGGGAGGGGTTTTTTCAGAAGGCCACATGACAACTGTTCGCACCTACATCACCGAAGCGCTCGAGGAATTACACCACGTTCGCTGGCCTACCCGCCAGCAAGCTGTGCGTCTCTCCGTGATCGTTATTGCCTTCTGTGCTGTTACCGCCGCATCCTTTGGTGCTCTCGATTTTCTTTTGGCACAACTGATGAAATTCCTTCTTTCCTTTGCTGCATAAACCTATGGGCAAACAAGATCCCAATGCCGGACGTAATTGGTACGTCATCCACACCTACGCCGGGTACGAAGACAGCGTGCGCGAATCCCTTCTGCAGCGCGTGGAATCCTTTGGTATGCAGGATTATATCTTCGATGTTCAGGTTCCAAAGGAAAAGCAACTTACCTTTAAAAAGGGTGAACCGACGGAAGAGGAAAAAAAACTCTTCCCCGGTTATGTCCTTGTGGATATGACTGTTACCGATGAGAGCTGGTATCTGGTTCGCAACACGCCAAATGTCACCGGATTTGTGGGATCGGGGAACATTCCTGTTCCCGTAACTCCGGAGGAATACGGCGTAATCCAACTGAGAGTGGGTGAACAAGAAGCTAAATTCAAGAGTGACTTTCAGGTGGGTGATCTGGTGGTCATCTTTGATGGACCGTTCAAAAACTACGATGGAACTGTGGATTCCGTGGACATTAACAAGGGCAAGCTCACCGTGATGGTATTGATTTTTGACCGCGAGACGCCGGTAGAACTCGATTTCACTCAGGTACAGAAGAAATAATGAGGAGATTCTGCCAACCACCAGATGGTAGAGAGCCAGAAGAACGTGATTTCGGAAGCCAATCATTCGCCGACTGTGTTCTGATTGTCGAGCGAAGGCTCGCAGACGTTCAAAGACATCCTCATAATAAGGAAAACTGGCGTCTCCTCCGTTTTAGCATACAAAGCGCAGCTGTAAAATACGTTGATTCATTTAGAATTATGGGCCCAGCACCAGTAAACCCAAAAGACTTACATATGCTGCGATCAGCAGTTGCTCAGGCGATTGAAACACTCCCGACTGATGCTGACCCAAAATTACGAAACTGGCTTGAGACTGCACCACAATCAATGATCAACAGTGATACTGCTGCAGAACTGGAGGTGAACCTACGGAAAAGCCTAGAAGATGTCTTTGGAGAATGAATGTATACTACTATCATGCCAGCTAAACACCTACGCATCACCGGCCATGTCCAGGGTGTCTTCTTCCGCGCAAACGCACAGATAAAAGCGCAGGAATGTGGCGTAGGCGGATGGATCAAAAACTGTGAAGACGGAACGGTGGAAATTGTTGCAGAGGGACCAGAAGCCGCGCTCGAGACATTTGTGCACTGGTGTTGGAAAGGACCACCTGCCGCAGAAGTGGAGAGTGTGAAAACCACAGAAATTCCGGAAGAGGGCCTCTACAATTTTCAGATCAGGAAATAGGCGCAGAGAGGACTCTGCGTGCACGGCGCGGAAGCAGGAGAACCAGTCCAATGAGCTCCACTATCTGCCCGATGGTAAATCCGAGCGCAAGGCTGTAGACGCCATATCGTCCGGATAGGAACCATGCGACTGCAATGGCTGTTCCCCCATTGAGTACGCCCAGAACAGCAGGAGTCACGGTATTCTTCAGCGAGTAAAATGCCCGCAGAAGCAGATGGTTCACGCTCTCAAAGGGAATGCTGATTGCATAGAGGGCAAGACAGGTACCAAAGACCGGCAATACGTGCGTCAGGTGTACCAGCCCAGCTGCAATCGGCGTGACGATCACCAATGCAATAGCTCCCGGAATGGTGAGCAGAAGGAGAATGCCTACTCCCCTTTTCAAATAAATCCAGAAGCGCGCTGCCTGACGATTCGCGGCAGCCTGACTGAGGAGCGAGAATGCCGACTGGGCCAGCGCGATCCCCGCAATACCAACAGCTACCGCTTGGAAATTGCGCGCATACGCGTTGATGGTCACTGAGCCAGCCGTAAGACCAGAGGCAACAGTATCAAAGAGAAGAAGCTCCAGTTGCAGCGCTCCCAGCGCGATCATACGCGGCACCATCAGGCGACCCATCTCCGGCAGATCCGCATGCCAGAATATTCTACGAGGACGGTATCCTGCATGGAAAACACCAATGAAGCGCAGCAAGACATAGAACACCGCTCCGCAGAGCGTGCCGTAGATGGGACCAAACGGGCCGACAATCGGCGTGAGGAAGATGGTGCCGAGGATGGTGCCCAGCGTGTAGATAACAGGGGTAATGCCATACACCCAGTACCGTTGAACCGTAATGAGACATTGTCCAAAAGCATTCCCGAAGACAAAGAGAAAATTGGTAAGGAGAGCAATGCGCGCGAACTGAATGTAGAAGTGCAGGCTTTCGCCTTCAAAACGCGTGAGGAGCGGAGCTACCCACGGGAGTGCCACCGCAAGGAGTATGGCGAGCGAGCCGAATGCCAGAGCCGCAACCGCGATGACTCCGCTGAGCAAACCGGACATTTGTGAATAGTCGTTTTTGGCTTTGTACTGAGCTAAAAGCGGTACTAAAGCGACGGAGAATCCGGCCATGATCGTTACCTGAAACAACAGATCACTCGGACGAAAAGCGGCAATGTACACATCCACGGTGTCCAATCCTGGGAACGTCTGTGCCAGCACACGATCACGAATGAGGCCTGCCAGAGAAGCGGCGAACTGGGTGAATGCAAGCACCATTGCACCACCCAGAATGCGGTGCTGTGCAAAAGCGGAGAAGAATCGTTTGTGCATTGATACAGTGTAACAATCCATGAGACGGAAGACATCTTTGACAAAGATAATTATTTGACGTATAAAGAAATTACGGCAATCAAATGGATTGCCATAAAATACGGAGAAGATTCCACGCAAGTGGATATGATCAGCGATCGCCTGAACATTAGAAGGTGGCTCGACAGACAAAGAGAGAGCCAAGTTGAGCACATAGTGTGTTCCTCGATCAAAGATCGTCTTCTCCGACCACCAACCGAGGTAGGGTTGGCACACGTTCTCCAGTGGGAGAACACCGTGCCTGAAGCGAATGGGTAAAGAAGTTCGTCCGGCTTCATTTCATCCCCATTCGCAAAACACCGATCTGCAGTGAGTGACTCGCGTTGAGTGCTGCACATCCGGTCCCTACCCCGGTTTTTTCTGGCATATCAAGCACTATATGCAGAATGGAGAAACCTATGTCCCTGCAGTTTTGCGCAGAACAGAGGGTAAAAAAACAGGTACGGCAAAGTATGTAGAGTAATGCATCGACCTTTTGTAAGCTCAGAATGTTATGGGACTTCACGATAAAATGTTTGATGAAAGATCGCGTCAACGGGGACGTGAACCTTTTGTACGCACCGTCCAAGCAGACGATCCTGTTGAAGATGATTGGGATCATCCTTCATCAAGACATGGCGGCAAGGACGAACGAAGAATTATAAGCGACACACAACAACGTGTTGGCTTCACACTGTCATCCAGCAACTCTTTGTAAGAAAGTATTTCTCACCTGCGTGCAGATGCTGCATAATCACAGCACATGAATAGTGCAACGCAGAACACTGTCACCGTACTCCCCTTCTCGCAGATGCAGGATGAGGAAGTTGCCGCGTTGCTCAAAAAACATGCGATTGGATTAACCGTGGAAGAAGCACGCGCCATCAGTACAATGCTCGATCGTGATCCGACGCTCACCGAAGCCGTTATCTGGGGCATTCAGGGTTCGGAGCACTGCAGCTACAAATCATCGAGCCGCTTTCTGAAAACCCTTCCCACTAAGGGCAAACATGTGATTCTAGGGCCTGGTGAGGACAGTGGCGTAGTTGCCCTGACTGACACACCGAAGGGGAAACGCTGGGGCGTTGTCATCAGCCACGAATCACACAATCATCCGTCGCAAATTGTTCCGTACGAAGGTGCGGCAACGGGAGTAGGCGGTGTCGTGCGCGATGTTGTGTGCATGGGAGCGCGCGTTGTTGGATGCATGGACCTTTTGCGGCTCGGC
>JBAYNS010000027.1:0-11591 GCA_041678625.1 Candidatus Peribacteraceae bacterium | reverse complement strand
TTATCCAGCATTGTTCAGCCTCGTTCATTCAGTCGTCAGGAAGAAGAGTAGCAATGATGATATAGATTTCCTTACTGCGATCTCTGCTTGCCTGCACCTGTGCGGTGCGTACCTTTTTCCATTGAGATTTTAAATCTTTTAGAAACTGGTCAAAGTCTGCACCGCGCAGAACCTTCATCACGCACACGCCACCGGGTTTCAGAAATCGTTGTGCGATTGCTATCACAGCTTGGTTGAGCTCGATTGATCGCCATTGATCCACATCTCTGATGCCACTGGTGGATGGTGCAAGATCAGAGAGGATCAGATCAACCTTCGCTACTTTCTCCTTTTGCAGAATGGCGGCAACTCCTTCTGCATCGGTGACATCCTGTTGATAAGTTGTAGCTCCTGCGATGGATTCGATAGGTTGGAGGTCCACACCGATTGATTTGCCCTTGGGTCCGATTTTCTCCACGGTGTACTGCAGCCAGCTCCCCGGAGCGGCGCCCAAATCCAGCACGATCATGCCGGGCTTCAGGAGTCTGAGCCGCTCATCAAGCTCCATGAGCTTGTAGACCGAACGCGCGCGATAACCCTCTTTCGCAGCGCGTCGGCTCCATTTGTCATTGGGGATGTAAGGACGTGGCATAGCTATACCGTAGCGGAGATTCATGGTTCGGCAATGCTCACCACAGGTGAATCTCCGCTACAGAAGAGGTTTCTTCTTCGGTACACCAACCTCACGCGGGTACTTCTCTTTTGTTGCAAAACGTTTCCGGAGGATTACGAGTTTTCGCTTACCCCATTTCTCAGAGAGTTCATATTCATGCTGGGTTTCCAATTGGCACGAGAGCTCTGCGCGGGAGAGGAGCGAATCCTTGAGTTCCTGTTCGATCTTCGTACTCTTCCAGAGGACGATGTGTCCACCCACTTTGACGAATGGTACGCAGTACTCCAACAAAACATTGATTGGTGCCACGGCCCGAGAGAGAACCAGATCATATTGCTCACGATGTTTGGGGTCTCTCCCAAGCTCCTCAGCCCTCCCTGTTACCAGCGACACATTCGGGATGTGCATCTCCTGTGCGATTCGCTCCACAGCAGCAATTTTCTTCTGTGTTGCATCCATTCCTACAAAGGAATGCTGTGGGTAGCAGAGAGCGAGTGGAAGCAGAGGAAAGCCACCACCGGTACCAAGATCAAGAATGTGCAATTGTGGCTTTTCGTTGTTGTTGTTTTTCTCCACCCCCGTTACGGGGGAGGGGAAGGGGGTGGGGGCAAATTCAGCGTGTGGGGGGATGGAGGGATTTTGTGGCCCTGGGGCTAACAATCCCGTCTCCACCATTGCCAGTGAATCCAGCACATTCCCGATCCAGCTGTTTTCCTGCGTGCGGAAAGCAGACAGGTTGAGCTTTTGGTTCTCCTGAAGAAAGACCTCATTTAAGCGTTCCAGCTGCTGGAGCGTCCCTTCGGGGATTCTAGGGATTGCGGGTGTTGTGCTACTCATGCTAGCGTCAGAGTACACGTTCCCCCTCTGCTTGTGCCACACGCAAAACGCATTGCCGAACTCCTGATCAATATCGGTGCTGTTCAGCTTTCCATTGATCCGCCGTTTACATGGACCAGCGGTATCAAGTCGCCGATCTACTGTGATAACAGGATGCTCTATAGTCATCCGGAGGCTCGGGATTTTGTGGTGCAGGCCCTGGTTGAGCGCATTCGATCACTGCATGTAGAACCCGATGTCATTGCGGGAACGGCTACCGCTGCCATCGGCTGGGCGGCGCTTGTTGCCGACAGAATGAATTTGCCGTTCGTGTATGTGCGTTCCAAGGTCAAGGAGCACGGTGCGCAGAAGCGTATAGAAGGAGATTTGCTGCCGGGGAAAGACGTGGTGCTCATCGAAGACCTGATTTCCACAGGCGGCAGTTCTATTGCATCAGTGGAAGCGCTGCGTGAAGAAGGAAAGGCAACCGTCTCTGATGTTGTGGCAATCTTCACGTATGAGCTGCACGCATCGGCAGAAAAAGCACAGCAGTTCGCTGTACGGTTCCATACACTCTCTGATTTCACTACTCTCCTCAATATTGCGGTGGAGCAGGGGAGGCTGACGAAGGAGGATGTTGGCGTTGCAGCAACTTTTGCCAAAGATCCGCAACAGTGGAGAGCGTAATTGACAAAACTTAGAATTGCACATATAATATCATTATATGGCGCCTCAGAAATTCAATAAAATTCGCACAGATCATCTTGATGCAAAGGGTCATGTGACAAGAACAACGTTTGAATTTGTTCCTGTTGAGAGAGTTTCAGCAATGACAAGGGAATTTGGTAATCGCTTGCGCAGAGCAGCGGAACCGGGTGTCTACGTGAAGGTTAGTCCACAGACATGGGAACCATACAACTCCAAGAAACACGATAAGTAGAATGGCATGATGGAGCATTCGTGAGAGTCAAAATTGCCTTAAAAACCGTAAATCACTCTGGAAGAGCGTGCGGATATTGGATATCTGATGCTTGATCATCACCATGCGATCCACGCCAAAACCAAAGGCGAATCCCTGAAATTGGTCAGGATCAATGCCGCCGTTTTTCAGGACTACGGGGTGCACCATTCCACAGCCAACGATTTCCAGCCAGTCGCCCTCCCGTGTTTTATCTTCACCTTTCCACCGGACATCCAGTTCTAATCCCGGTTCTACAAAAGGGAAGTATCCGGTACGCCAGCGGAACTCCGCATCTTTGCTGATGAGTTCCCGTATAGCCGTTTCCATCACCGCTTTCATATTTGCAAGAGAGACATCTTTGCCAATCATCAGACCTTCCAGTTGGTGGAAAACGGGGGAATGCGTGGCATCGGCATCTTTGCGGTACACCTTGCCGGGGAAAATCGCGCGGAATGGAGGTTTGTGCTCCCGCATGTACCGAATCTGCACAGGAGAAGTATGGGTGCGCAGCACATGCTTTTGATCTCCCTTTTTGCCATCCTTGATCCAGAACGTGTCTTGCGCATCGCGTGCCGGATGGTCCTCTGGAATATTCAGGAGCGTAAAGTTCATCTCCTCCGTTTCGATTTCCGGGCCGCGGGCAACATCAAAACCCATGCGACCAAAAGCTGCTTCTACCTCCCGGAAAAATTCCGGAATCAGATGCAGGTGCCCCCGTTCGTGCTCCGGCAAATCCAGCGTAACATCCAGCGAATCGCTCGTGCCCAGTACCTGCTCATTAGGCCGGCCCAGATCGTTGCGCAGCGCCTCCAGTTCCTGTTGATAGGCTTGTTTAAAAGCATTGAGATCCTGCGCTCTTTTCCTGCGTTGTTCCACGGGCAATTCCTTTAATTCCTTCATTGCAAGCGTCATAACGCCTTTCTTGCGGCCAAAGAGTTCCTGCTCCAGCGCTTCCAGCTCCCCAAGGGTTGTCACGCCCTTCAGGCGCTTCTGGTACTCGGCCCACGGCCCCGGTTGTGATGCGGACTTAGCGGTCATCGGAAGCATGATACATCATTTTCAGAGGTGTAGCTGCAGAAACAGACTGAACATTGATCAGTGTTCCATGGCAAGTTCCACCAGAATGACGACAGCGTAAATGAGAAGAGCCACCCACCAATTGAGCAGCTGCAATAAATGGAAAACAATGAGTACTGCGGTGGCAATTCCCAGCAAAATACCCTGTCGTAACGAAATGGAAATAAGTTTGCCCATGTCCCATGTGTGTATGGGCAGGATTTTCCACAGGCCGATAAAAGCAAGAGTACTCACAGTGCTGACTGTAAGGAGCATGCTCAGGAAGAATGCAATCACGGCCTGTACGGGCGCGGTCAATGGGCTCACGCGCAACAGAACGATCAGGAGTGATGTTGCAGAGAGCATGGCCGAAAGAATGATGCCGAAGAGAAGGTTGTTCATGACAGGTGGCAAGCAGTTGATTGAGAGTGGAAAGTGATCAGTGGTCAGGAGTCAGTGGCCAAATTCTTCCCGTCCAAAAATACTCTTAGTGCTCGGAAGTCATCAAAGAGCGCTTGCCGCAGATTGCCGTTGTGCAATGCGGCTGCTGGATGATAAATAGGGAAGATCGTGACTGTATCGGTGATTTTCTGCGGTTTGCCGTGCGCCTCTGTCATGCTCAACTTCTGAAAGAAGTGTTGCAGCGCATGGCGCCCCAGCGGGACGATCACCTTTGGTTGGATGATGGCGATCTCCATCATCAGCCATGGCATGCATTGCTCCTTCTCCTCCGGCAGAGGATCGCGGTTATTGGGAGGTCGGTACTTCACCACGTTGCTGATGTACACGTCCTCGCGCTTGAGTTCGATGGACTGGAGAAGTTCATCCAGAAATTTTCCTGCAGCTCCTACAAACGGCCGCCCCAGTTCATCTTCCTTCTGCCCCGGCGCCTCGCCGATAAACATTACGTCTGCATGAAAATTTCCTTCACCAAGAACGGCATTTGCCGTCTTGCAGAGGACACAGCCTTTCCATTCTTTAATTTTCTCCTGGAGGATGGGGATGGTTAATTCCAAAAAGTGAAAAATGAAAAATGAAAAATGGCAAATTCATTGTAAAGGATTGACCATTTACATTGTTCATTATTCATTTTTCATTTGCAATTAATATGCTTCCTTCACTTCGCCAATGCGCTGGACTATCTTCTTTTTGAGGTCTTCATCTCCTTCCGCAAGGATTTTCACGGCGGCAAGGGCAGCATTCTTCGGATGCAATACGGTCATTACCGGGACATCGGAAGGCATTCGGAGGCTCGAATTCAAATCTGCCTGGTATTCCTCCAAATTCTTGGCCGGAGGACAGGTGATTACGGGATGCACGCAGCTCCCGGCCACGACTCCACCAAGGCCATTACTCATTCCCGCAATGGTGATGATCACTTGCGGTTGAGGATCAGCGTTGAGCTCCTCCACAATCTCTACAACTTTCTCTGGCACTTTGTGTGCGGAGGCAACCATAATTGCGGATGGCACAGAAAAATCTTCCAGGACATCTACGATTTTCTGTGCAAAGTCTTTATCGGATTCTGAGCCGAGGATGAGGGTTATTTTCATGTTTGGTACTATAAAGGAAGTTCGATACAGAAGACAATTACGAAAAAACAGGCAGCCCAGGGGAGGAGGCTACCTGTCCATTTCAACACATGTGGACTTCTTGTGCTGAAATGCGGGGGTGCAGAGGGTGGGACTTGAACCGAACCCATACGCATACTCTGTCCAATGTATGGGCCACAACCTCCCATGGTACCCTCATACAAGGAGGGTAAATGGACGCTCTCCCAATTGAGCTACCTCCACAAAGATAATTTCCAATAATTATATATATAAGTCAATAATCTTATGGGAGTAATTGTCTATGCATTTTGCCCATGAAGAATTTGTTTCATTTTTAGGGTGGTGCTACCCTTTCGTGGCTCTTTCAAAGAGAAGTTTTCGTGCGCCCGTAGCTCAGTCTGGATAGAGCGTCTGGTTGCGGTCCAGGAGATCGCAGGTTCGAATCCTGCCGGGCGCACCATATTACCGTGGGGCTATAGCTCAGCTGGCTAGAGCATCTGCATGGCATGCAGAGGGTCGCGAGTTCGAATCTCGCTAGCTCCACCAATCAACACTCCACACCAGGTAGTAGCATTTTCGGTGTGTTTCGTGTACAAAATACAGTCATGAACATCTTTTTCTGGCGGCGCAGCTCGTCACTTCTGGAAGCAACCAAAAAGGAACAGCAAGAGGCGATCACAAGTCTGATATCTCAGGGGACAATCAAGAGCGGATATTACATGCTCCTTCTTCTCGCAACGCTGATTGTAACGCCGGGGCTCCTGCTCGATAACGTTGCCGTGGTAATTGGCGGAATGATTCTGGCGCCGCTCATGATCCCCATTCTCACGCTTTCTCTTGCTCTGGTTTCCGGCAACATCCGCGGTACCGTGCGGTCGCTCAAGATTCTGGCGCTGTCCATTCTTATTGTTATGGGCATAGCCATGATGCTCACATACGTGCTTTCCCGCGCATATAACGTGGTATCGTGGATACCGGATCAAATCAGTCCGGGTATCTATATCTTCATTGCGTTCTGCAGCGGAGTTGCGGGGGCATTTGCCTGGGTGAAGAAAAATCTGGCACCCACCATTGCCGGGGTGGCAATTGCTGTCTCGCTCCTGCCGCCGCTCTGTGCGGCGGGTATCGGCATTGCCTTGGGGCAATATGTGCTTGTAAAAAATTCCCTTGTGCTCTTTGGGGCGAACTTCATCGGCATATGTATGGCGGCGTTTTTAGTATTCTGGATCCTTGGGTTCCTAGATGCTGGCAAGGCGGAGGAAAAGGCTATTGATCACAATACGGCAAGTTAGGCGACATTGCAGAAATCTTTTTCTACGATAGAATATGCACCTTTGTTTCATTCCTTTAAAGCATTATGGAAACAGTAAAGAATCCCATTTCTGGGGCAGAAATGATCGTACCATCAACAAAATTATCAAGAGAAATACATAGTGCATTATGTTGCGTAACTGAAATCTCAGATTGGGAAGAACACCATTCCGATGCCTTCGGTATACAGCAGGAGATTCTTGAACTTATAGAAACAGAAGGACCACAGGCTGCAGGGGTTCGTGTTGCTGAGACAAGAGACAAAATTGAACGAGTTTTTCATGAGGGTAAAACTGATGAAGTGCTAGCAATACTCGGGCAAGCTAAGGAATAAAAACGTTTTTTGCAACGATCGTCTAACACGACATATACAGTTTCTCGGGCTGTGGCCTCGTCACACAAATAGAGCCATCTCGGGCAATATTTCCCCTCCTACTTCAGTCGAAGCGTTAACACAAAAAACGGGGCATCTGCCCACCAGGGGGCAGATACCCCTACTCCCTACTGTGGCACTGTTGGGCGTGCCGTCCCGTATGTGTGTTTGTTATGGCCCGAATGCTCGGGCACCGGCCCTCCGGATGGTATCCCGAAGGAGGACGTTGTGTATGTGTGTGAGTGAGGCAGGGAGGTGAGAGAAGTGACTTTGACACTGACCACAAGGATCTGCGCCTGAAGCTGCGCCTCAGGAATGAAACCACGCAGCATGAGGATGCAAAGCGTAAAGCCGCGCAGGCCATGCGTTTCGTGGCGTCACTTCTCTCATCTCCCTACGGGAATATGAAGGAACGAATCCGATTATTATAGCACGAACGCTACGTTTTCACCACCCTTTGCACAGTGTAAAATACTTACGGAACAGGGAAGTCTGGTTTCTCCGCAACAGGTGCGATAGGATTGCCGGGCATGCAGAATGGAAAACTTGTTCTGATCATCGGTCCCAGCGGGGTGGGAAAGAGCGTCATCCTCAAAAAACTGCGAGAACGTCATTCCGAATGGCACTTCCCGCGTAGTGCCACTACGCGTCCGCGTCGTGCCGGAGAGAGGGATGAGCTTTACCGGTTTGTTTCCGATACAGCATTCGATCGACTGATTGAAGAGAACGCACTGCTGGAATGGGCGGTGGTGCACGGTGGCGCGCGCTACGGCACACTCATTGAGGAAATCATTCCACCGATTGAACAGGGAAAAATTGTCGTGCGTGAAGTAGATGTGCAGGGATTCGATAGTATCCGCGCTCATCACTTTTTCCGCGGTGCAGATGCGGTGTATGCTCTGGAGTCCGTATTCATCTTTCCGGAGAATAAAGAACAACTCATTGCGCATATTCGCGCCCGGGCACCGATGTCCGAAGAGGAACTCACGCGTCGCATCGCCAGTATGGAACGGGAGCTTACCTATGCAGATCTTTGCGATCACCAGATCGTCAATAAAGAAGGCGCTCTGGATGAGACCGTTCAGGAGGTCGCACGCTTGTTAGAGAAATAAAATCATCGAAAACACGGGTAATGCAAAGGAAACTTTTCTTTCCGTCTTGCCAAAAAGAGGTTGATGAGTAGACTGCATCTATGCCACGGTCGAAGATTGCTATTTTGTACGTTGGAGGATCAATTGGGATGAAGGTCAACCAGAAGACCGGTCGTATTGAGCCCATTGAATCTTTAAATGAGATCCATCGGTTTTTGCCGGAATTGCAACGGGAAGTCGCACTCAAGTTCTTTTCACTAGCGAATGTAGGTTCTTCGGAAATCACACCCAATAATTGGGTGGAGATCGCCTTAAAGATTGGTCAAATCTACGATGATTTTGAAGGGTTTGTTGTTGTGCATGGTGCTAATACCATGAGTTACACGGCAGCAGCGTTGAGCTTTGCATTACAGGGCCTCAGCAAACCCGTCATTCTTACAGGAGCGATTCATCCCATTAATGATATTGCAGGGGATGGCCGCATGAATCTCATTTACGCCATTCGTGCGGCTCAGCTGGATATTGCAGAAGTGTGTGTTGTCATGGGGCCACGGGTGCTGCGCGGCAATCGCGCAAAGAAAGTCGACCAGTCGCTCTTCAGAACATTCGATACGCTCACCTGTGCCGCGCTGGCGGAGTTCAACATGGAGGTGCATTTGGCGGGTCATCGCATAGTGCGCAGAAAGCGCACACTCAAATGCCGTCCGGATTTCGATCCCAATGTTGTGCTTTTGAGTATGCATCCGGGCATGAGCGACCGCTTTTTAGACGCGGTGCTGGCGAGCGAACCGCATGGCATCGTCCTGCGGACATACGGACCCGGCATGATTCCGGTACATCTGTATGATTGGCTGCGCACCGTGACGAAGCAGGGGATTCCTGTGCTTTTAACTTCGCAGGCACTCCGTGGCAAAGTCGATCTTCATTGTTATCATAAACAGCTCACACTTGAGCGTTTGGGCGTGATTTCCGGTGCCAATATGACGTTTGAATGTGCAACCGTAAAACTCATGTGGGCCATCAGGCAAACACACAACAGCAAACACCTCCGTGATCTACTCGCAAAGAGTCTGGCTGGAGAGATGGATGAATGGCGTTAAATCTCATCGTCTTCCGACTCCTGCGCTTCATCCAGATCCTCTTCTTCATCGTTCATATCCAGGAGTTTGCGCCCCAAAATGGAACCGATTGCGCCGCCAATGACGAATCCGGCAATGAGCCGTTCCATAGATTTTTTGATGCCAGTGGGTTTTGGCTTTCTACAGAATGGCCACATCTATATCAGTATACAGAATATACTGTCGGAAAGGTAGTCCCTAGAGGCGGATATCCGGATATGTTTTCAGGTGCGCAAGGACAATGTTTTCCACTTCCTGTAGCTGTTCTTTGCTGCGCGCCTCCATACAGACAGAGAGACGGGGGGCGGTGTTGCTTTGCCGGATCCCCGCCCACGCACCGGAACCAAAATCGATGCGAGCACCATCGAGCGTGTTGACGGGGTATCCTTCTTGTTGGAAGTGTTTGACAATACGCTTGACGACATCCGTTTTCTTCTCATCCGGGCAGTGCGGGCGCAGTTCGGGGACCTGGTACACTTTCGGGAAAGCATCGAACAATTGTGAGAAGGGTTTTCTCTCTTGTGAGCAAATCTTCAACACACGCAGTGCGGCAACGAATGCATCATCGTAAGGGAAGTAATCCTCACCACAGAAGAAATGACCGGACTGTTCGCCGCCCAAAAGGGCGTTGTGTTCACGCATCGCGTGCTCTACAAAAGAATGACCGACGATGCACATGACGGGTTTGCCACCCCACTGCGCAATTTCCGTTTCGAGTGTAGAGGAATTGCTCACGGTAAAGACAATGGGAGCACCGGGATGACGTTGCAAGTGGTCCTGTGCTAGGAGTAACAAGATGTCATCTGCCGAACGAATGGCGCCTTGTTCATCCACAAAGCCCACACGATCTCCATCTCCATCAAAGGCGATTCCGCAGTGTACGCCGGTATCCGGCACAGTCTTTGTAAGCTCTTTGAGCGTTTTGTGCTGGCTTGGATCTGCAAGGTGATTGGGGAATGTTCCATCGGGTTCTGCATAGAGTTCCGTCAGCTCAAAGCCGAGTTCTTTCAGGATGGTGTTATAGACAGGGCCAGTTACACCGTTGCCATTATCAATGGCAATGTGGAGTCCTTTACCAATACCACCGAACATTGTGAGCATGCGCTCCTTGTATGGTGTGATGGTGTCAATTTCCTCTTGAGTACCTTCACCAATGAGAAAATCTCCCGTTTCAATCCTTGAACGCAGTGTTTGCAGATCGTCTCCGGAAAAAGCCTCGGCTTCGCGAACCTGCAGCTTTGCTCCGTTAAATTCCGGCTCATTGTGACTGGCGGTAATTTGAATGCCGGCATCAAGCTTACGGGAACAAATTGTGAAGTAATTCACGGGGCTCGGCGTCTGGCCAATCAAAAGGACCCGACATCCGGTACTCATCAATCCTTCTGTGAGCGCTGCCTCGAATGCCGGACTGTGCGTGCGCATATCCCGACCAACGGCAACAGTTGGATGTTCCACTGCATACCGTTCACGCAGAAGAGAGCCGAATGCCTGGCCGATCAGCCGGAAAGCTTCTTCGTTGAGTTGTGCAGGAACTGTTCCGCGGATGTCGTACGCTCGAAAGATGTGAGGATCAAGATTTTGCATTGTGCGTATTGTACGTTACTGATTGATAGTTGCTAGTTGTTCGTTACAAAACGAGCAACAAAGCACTCATAACGAACAAAGGTGGAAGTGGTAATTAACCATAATTTATGGTATAATATTACTAGATGAAACCAACACTCAAAGTCGCGTACTTCACGATGGAAATCGGCTTAGAGAGTCGTATGCCGACGTATGCCGGCGGGCTTGGCATGCTCGCCGCGGATCTGATGCGGTCGTGCGCCGATCTCTCGGTACCCGCCTGCTGTGTTACGGTCTGTTGGCAGCATGGGTACATGAGCCAGCATATTCATCCGGATGGTTCGCAGGATTATCACGATGTGAACTGGAACCCATCGGATTTTATGGAACGCGTTCCGCAGACGGTTACCGTTACTGTCGAAGGGCGTGATATACACGTTGGTGCATGGGTCTACACGCTCGTGAGTGGGAGCGGCGCGATTCCCGTGTACTTCTTGGATACCAATCTTCCGGAGAACGAACCGCAGGATCGCGATATCACCAAGTATCTCTACGGAGGCGATGGCACGATGCGTTTAAAACAGGAGGTCGTTCTGGGTATCGGTGGAGTGCGCCTGCTGCGTGCTCTGGGATACCAGGATGTTGGTACATATCATATGAACGAAGGACATGCGGCATTCCTCACGCTCGAACTTCTGCGTGAACGCGAGTACCGCGATGAAAATGTTCGTCCATCATGCGCTTTCACGACACATACTCCTGTGAAAGCGGGGCACGATGTCTTCCCCTACGATATGGCATATAGCGTCGTAGGCGATATGCTCCCGTGGCATATTCGCAAGCTTGCCGGTGAAGAGAGTCTCTCCATGACATTGCTCGCTATGCATTTGAGTCACTATACCTGCGGTGTTTCCCGGATCCACAGCCAGGTATCCCGGAGCATGTTCCCCGGAGAGCACATTGATTCCATTACAAACGGTATTCACCACATTACGTGGGCATGTCAGGAAATACAGGAGCTTCTTGATCGCTATGCTGATGGATGGCGGGAAGACCCCTCCATTCTGGAGCGCACGTGCCGTGACATACCGGGGGAG
>JBAYNS010000026.1:0-11631 GCA_041678625.1 Candidatus Peribacteraceae bacterium | reverse complement strand
CGTGATATTCCTTGCTCTCATCATCAAGGAATTGCGTGAGTGTCGGTGCGCTCTTTAAAAGAATGCGCGTATCTTCCTCCTTAGAATCCAGTACGCGCAGGGGATTGGCTTCCAGACGCTGACGATCCAACTCAGGAAGATTACGCTCTTTGCCGATGAAGTAATCGCGCAGTGCTTCTATGTATGCACCGCGATTCTCCGCCGTACCGATGTTGTTGATTTGTAATTCCAGACGGTCGGCAATGCGCAGATCCCGGAAAATCTTGGCGATTACGTGGATCATCTGTGCATCAATACTCGGGTCCCTGAGCCCGATAACTTCCATATTAAATTGGTGGAACTGCCGGTAACGGCCTTTCTGCGGGCGATCATGCCGAAAGCACTGGCCAATGGCATAGAGTTCCACGGGCTGCGGCAATTGCTGCATGCCATGTTCGATGTATGAGCGGCAGATGCCTGCCGTAAACTCCGGCCGCAGAGCAAACTCCGGTTCAGCATCGTCTCTCTGCTTAGAGGTAACCAGGAAGAGCTCTTTTTCCACGATGTCCGTGTGTTCACCGATCCCGCGTTCAAAAATAGCTTTCTGTTCAAACATTGGTGTGTCAATCCGCTTGAAACCTGCTTGTCGTGCACGATGGCGTACAGCCTTTTTGATGTATGTCATGTACTGATGATCCTCGGGGAGGACATCATGCGTGCCTTTCGGTGTGCGGAATAACGGTTGGGACATATGCGATATCTAATAGAGTAGCAACTGAGGAGATCCCCCCGTAGCCGCCGCGATAGCGGTGCGAAGGGGGATCGGTGTACGGTATGTTGGTTGAGACATAGCAAGGGTATGCGTGCACTAAGCACAGATGGTAGCGCAAAGGGCACCTCCTGCCAAGGGTGGTTGTCGTGCAGAAGTAGTCTGGATTACAAATTGACGTATATGTGGGGCGAGAGAAGGACTGTCTATACCTTCCATCGCGATTTCATCACATGGTTATAATCGCTTTTTTGAAAAAGCCCGACCCGATTGAGTTTTTAACTCAAGAGGTCAAGAAAGAACTCTCTTGTTTCTTTGACACCTAGTGGCCAAATATTGATTCTGTTTTCAACAGTGATTGCCTGTCTATCACCAGAATTTAATTTCTGCGCAATTGTAGGAGGTACACATCTAAAAATTCCACTAGTTTGTTCCCCAAATAAATCTGCTAAATCTGTACCAGCCAAACCTGCTGCAATACTGTCTCTAATAAATTGTAGATACTCATTCAAAACGGCTACTTCCGTTACAAATCCAGGCTTTTGAACAAGCTCATGCATAAGTATGGCACCATCGGCAGTTGCACCAATGCCACGACCTCTCTGTGTCCTATTCAAAGCAACTTGCAATGTGTTTGTATTAGCAATTTTTCCAGCAGTAGCACATAAAATACTTTTGTAACTGGGTGTGCCACGATAGTTTCCAATTTTAGAGAAAGAAGTATTGTGAAATGCCATAACATCATCATTTATTAATTGTTGCATGAGAGGATATGCACCATGTAAAGGCTCTTTAAGTCCTTTGTACGCATTATCACCAAAGTAAAATACTATTCCTGCGTATTCCTTCAAAAGAGCACTTATCGCTTGGTTATATTTGAGGTCTCTATCAAACCCAGAGGCGTTATTGTTGTGTGGTTGGTCAATAAGCAGTGCAACTCTACCTTCTGATTTGACCAGCTCGAAGGCTTCTTTCATAGAAGCTATATCTTGAGAACCATCTATTTGAACTGCGGAAATTTCCAATGCTTCAAAATCTAAACCCATTGTCTGAAGCTTTGCTACAAATTCTTTGTGACCAGAATACGCATGTTGTTGAGGAAGAATAACTCGGCTCAATGGCTGTCCTCCTGTAAGTTGTGGAATAGCCATTTGCACACACTCAAGTGACTGCATTAAATTATCAACCTGTGTTGTTGCAATTCCCGTTTCATCAATTTCATAGAGATTTGCTATTGTTCTTGCTGATTTTTCTTGTGCAAATCCTCCAAATGCTTCGGGCTTCCTGTGCCCACTTGAGCGTTGATCTGCTTCTATTGACTCCCATGTTTCATCAAGCGTAGCTGAATTATATACATCACCAGCTTGTCCTATTACCTGAGTTGCTTTTAGCGGATAGTCTTCTGGTTGTAATCCTTTTGCTATTAAGTATGCATTATAATCAGCAAGAGCCGCTTCTGGTGGTCGAAATATGAGACCTTGTCCCAAGTAGATGCTTTCTTTCCCGGCAGCATCTAATTCTCTCTTTTTCTCTTTTGAGTCAGGTATGTTCGATGGAATTCTGTTAAGGGCACTCATGTCACATTGTAGAAAGAAGAGCGTTCGTCAATCGTAATGAATAATAGGAGGTGAATGGTAGACAAATTTTTGTAATATATCAAAGTGAAATAAAGAGTGAAGATTGGTGATATTTTGATGCATACCTATTAAGATCTGCAAATATGGTTCGAACTACGTAGTAAGGGATGGAAAGATAGTCTGGGAGCTACCTTCTCCGTTTCGTGAGAAGCTTCAAATCAGTGATTGTACTACGTGGGGCGAGAGAAGGGGTTCGAACCCTCGACCTGCCGGACCACAACCGGCCGCTCTAACCAACTGAGCTACTCTCGCCATGGTATAAATAATATATGGGAATGAACGTGGTGATGCTTCCAAGGCGAAGTTGGAAACTGCCTGCCCGTCCGTAGTCCCGCCCCGCGAATGCGGGGGGACGAAGGCGGGAGCTACTCTCGCCATGATGCCGCAGCATAGTAAACGAAAAAGGCTGTGTCACAAACCAGAATATTCACGAAAGGGGAGCGTGCTATCAGGCGGAAGGCGGCGGTGGTGCAGCCGGAGGCTCTTTTTTGGATTGTGCGTCCTGTTCTTCCACGCTGTCTGCACGCAAAAAGGCAATCGGTTCCTCATCGTCGGGTTCCGCAGATAACGATTCCTGTACATTTTTCTGTGGCGCAGGATCAGTGTTCTGTTGTGCAGGGGATTGCGCGGGCATTATCGGAGTTGGTGCGTCCGAAGCAGATGCCTGCGCCAACCACGGGGGAGTGGGGCCTTCCACCTCGGCAGGAGGAGGCGCAACGGGTTTAGGAGGTGCAGCAGAAGGCTCGGGAGGCGGAGGTGCAGGGGGTTCTGAGGGGGCAGCAGGTTCTTCCACTGGAAGCTTGTTTTCCTCCGCGCGGGGTTTCAGCCAATCGGGGAGCGGTCCTTCCGCACCGTTCGCTACGGATTCCTGAGGAGGTTCCTGTGGCGTTGGTGGCACAGGTGTGGGTTCCGCCTTCGGTTCATCGGCAGCAGGAGCGGCTGGCTGAACGGTTTCCGCGGGGGGAGCTTCTTGTTCTGTAGTCTGGGATGCAAGCCACGGTGGCACGGGAGCAGAGGAGGCAGATGGTTCGACGGAAGGGACTTCTTTCTTCTTTGGCGGAGTTTGCTTTTTAGGTTGAGGTGCGCTTTTTGCAGGTTGCAGCCAATCGGGGAGCGGCTCAGGCGTTGTCTCGGGTTCCGTTTGTGGAGCAGGAGGTTCCGGCTCCGGTGCCGGTTTTTCTTCCGGCATACTCTCCGCTACCGGTTCCGGCTCTTTTTCTACAACAGGTTCTTCCGTTGGCAGCGGCGGTACTTCTTCTTCCGCCGTGGCTTCCACAATTTCCATAGGTTGGGTTTCCTCCAGAGCATCCACATCTTTTGTGGCAGATGCATCCTCGGATGCAAGCGGTATGGCAGACCTTTTTTTGACCAGACGTGAAACTGCAAAGATGCTACCCAGACCGACGGCAATCGAAACAATGGCGATCAGAAGCACTTTTACAATGAGTAAAACAGTGGAGAGGAGTGCACCACGGTCCTGTGTCTGCTCCTGGTCTTCTGGAGTGTCAGAAGGAGGTACGGCACTGACGCTTTCGATCTGAACGGTGGCAGACGTTCCTTCGACAATGGCAGATGTCTGAAGGTTCCGAATACTCACTTTTACGGTATAGCGATTATTCGCGGCATAGGTGTGTTGCGGCGTGCTAAGCAAACTCGTCTTTCCGTCGCCGAAATCCCATTGCAAGAGAACCGGGAAATCCGGCGTGCCTTTGGGATATTCCACGGAGAATTGCGTGGTGCCGTCTCCAAGATCCTGTGCAACGATTTCTACGGTGCGGCGCTCCAGTTCATCTTCCTGAGTGGCAATAGTTCTATTCACGATGCGAATACTTTGAAGCTGTGCACCGGAACGCAGAACAACCGTTGTATCGGTCACTGGTTCTGTAAACCAGACATGCAAGGGCGTTGCTTTGGTCTCGAAGAATGTTCCATGAACATCATTATCGTTGGAAGGATCGCCGTCACCGTCGTTATCGCGTGTGGTATCTAGATCCAATGTGAGAGCCTGTATGCCATCAACAGGAAAGAATCCGATAACAGATTGGGCAGAATCCAGAACAATGCGTCCTTTAGCATCCAGTGCAGGAGTTGTTGCTATAATCGCTCCGGATTTGGTGCCTGGCATATTGCCTGTTGCGGGGACATCAATGCGCAACGTTTTCTGTAAGCGCACACTGCCATCTGCTGAGGCGATATCGCCCACAAGTTGATAGAGACCTTCATCAATGAATCTGGTCCGGAAGAATGCAGTGCGTTTTGCTTCTACAAATGTTCCGTCCAGAGAGAAGATCCAACTGAACGCGGGGTTCGTTACGGAATGCCGCGCGATGATTTCAAAAACCGATCCCCGCGGCAATGTCAGATTTTCTGCATCTGAAGATGTCTGTGCCATTGTTGCAGGGATAATCCCCATGCCTGCAACAATGGTGAGTATCGTGAGCCAGCGGACGAAAATTGATGTGCGCATAACAGAATGCGTATTCTCACAGAAGTTCTTAACCACTACCAATATTACTGATAATAGTGACAATGGCACTGGCAAGGATGATGAGAATGAGACCAACGACAACGTAGAGAATAGCCTTCTTTGCTCTTGCAGTTGTGCTTTCGTCACCGGCACTCACCACCATCATAATGCCAGCAATCACAATAACAATCACTGCTATAAGTCCCACATAGGAGAGGACGGTAGTCAGGATGTTTTCGAGCGTACCGCGGATATTACCACCGCCGGGAACATCTATTTCTCCTGCATCTCCAAGATCTGCAGCAACCCGTATAGGGAGCAGAGCCAACGCAATCGCACCTGAGAGAAGGCTTGTGATACGCCGGATGATTGGTGCCAGTGTGTGCATGGATTTTTAGTTTTAGGGAGTAATTCCACCTCCACTTCCACCAATGGTCTTAATGAGTTCGACGAATGTTTTGGAGAGGAGAATCACAATGAGCCCTGCGGCAACGTATAGAACAATCTTCTTTGCCGTTTCCTTGGAAGAGTCGCTACCCACACCCACAATCAAGTAAAGCCCTGCAATGATGATCACTGCTACAGCAAGCAGAGAAACGTACGTCAGAACCTCATTCACAATATCGCCGATCACTGCTTTCAGGTCGGTGCCAGTGGAAACGCCGGTATCGGCAGCAGCAGCAACGCCTGCCTGCACGCCGTCTCCGGTGTAGACAGATGCCAGAACTTTTTGGCAGGGGCGTAGCAAAGCGGCAATGGCGAACGTCAGGCGTAGGCTGATGGTAGAGGGTGAGATGGAGAGCATAGTTCCTTCTATGATAGCATAAAATGCCCCGTGACGCTATCCTTCGTTTATGCCAGCCATATCACCTGCGCACATCCTTGCACGTGCCGGTACACCGGCATTGCTCATTTCCAATCTCACGAATATCCGATATCTGACAGGATTGGAGCTTTCTGCGGGATTTTTGCTCATTACACAGCGTAAATACCGCCTTTTTGTGGATCAGCGCTATCGGGAAGCGGCAGAGGGTATAGCATTGCCGGCAGCAACAATTCATGACCATGAAGATCTGAAAAACATGCTTCTGCGTTGCAGAGAATGCGGCTTTGAGGCCAATGACGTGACGGTAGACCGCCTTGGCCGGTGGAAGCGCATATTTAAGAACACAAAATTTGTTCGAACAAAAGGAGTCATCGAGGAATTCCGCAGGAGTAAAGACGCACGCGAACTGCGCTCTTTCCGGCGGGCGCAACACATCACGCATGAGATGCTTCGTAGAGTTCCTGCAGTGTTACGCAAAGGAATAACGGAACGCGATGTGGCGTGGAAGCTTACGAGTTGGGCTCACGAGTTGGGCGCTGATGGACTTGCTTTTGATCCGATTGTCGCTTTTGGTTCCCATACCAGTTCACCGCATCACCATCCAACAGGGAGAAAACTCAGAAAGGGACACATTGTGCAAATCGATGTCGGAGCACGGTATCGCGGATACTGTGCGGATCAGAGCGCCGTCTTTTTTACGCGTTCTCCAACCGCTCTCCAAAAGCGGGTTCTTGCTGCTGTAGAGCAAGCCAAGGAGCGTGCCACAAAGGCATGCCGTGCCGGCGTGACGAACCGGGAACTCGATCGCATTGCCTGTGCGGTACTCAAGAAGCACGGATTCGAGGACTACATTGCTCATGCACTGGGACATGGAGTCGGTTTGGAGATTCATGAAGGTATCTCCTTAAGTGAGCGCGCCCCCAAAAAAAAGCTGCTCAAGAATGAAATAGTCACGATCGAGCCGGGGCTATACATCCCGGGAAAATTTGGTATTCGCTTAGAGGACGAAGTCGTTATCCGCCTTCGTCCCGCGTATGCGGGACTACGGACGGATTCTGCCCTGCGAGGCGTGTAACGTGACGCAAGATACCGCCTACATTAGCTGGCGGAACTTCATAAGAGGCTAGTACCACATATATGTGGAAAGTTGTCACTTGCTGCTCAGGGCGTGAACACCAGAAATTTGCTAGAATAATCAGAAACACACTTCATTTTTATGAAAGAGCTTCCTCGTCCACCGCGGCATATCCTGGCGATTCTGCTCGTCATCGCGCTCGTGGCACCCATGCAGGCGCGCAGTAACGAAGACCCGTTTTTACAGTCGGAACCTTTTGAACAGGAGTTCATTCTCACAGCGTATTACTCGCCGGTCCCCGGACAGTGTTGCTACGTGAAAGGCGGACTCAATGCCGATAAGATTCTCAACGGAGAAGGGCACACGGCAGCTGATGGAACGCCGGTGTACCCGGGTATGATTGCCGCGCCGTCGCGCTATCCATTCGGTACCCGCGTAACACTTCCCGGCATTGGCATTCTCACCGTGCATGATCGCGGCGGAGCAATCATCGAACGGAATGATGGCATTCATCGTTTGGATATTTGGGTAGGAGAAGGAGAAGAAGGCTTAGCTCGTGCTCTCTCATTCGGCGTGCAACGCGTGGCCGGTACGGTTTATCCGGTGCATACGGAGCAACCGCAGGAAGCGTTTGCTCTAGAAACACTGCCGACGATGTTCGAGCGTTTGAATCCGTACATGGTTGCCGGAGGAGATATGCTCTCTGTGCGGCCGCGCCTTGGAGGTCGAGGTCCATCGGTATCCATGCTTCAGGAGCACCTTAAGCGGGTCGGATACTTCAGCCAGAATCCAACAGGATTCTTCGGTTTGCAGACGCAGCAGGCACTGCGCGCATTTCTGGATGGCTATCAAATGAATGAACCGGATGATGTTCTCACCGAACGCGCTGCGGTCACCCTGTTTGCCGCGGCATTGCGCAGCAGTGCCAACGGTCCGGTGAGCGGTTTTGTGGATGCCCAGAGTCCGCCATCGGTCATTATACAAGCACAACGCATTCTGCGTTTTCTTGGATACTACCGTGGCCGAACGGACGGGGAGTACTCGTCTGCAATACAAGCGGCAATTCTGCGTTTTCAGCAAGAACATCGTCTTGTAGGAACAGAGCAAGATCCCGGTGCAGGCCGCATTGGACCCATTACACTGCAGACGCTTTCTACAGAGTGGAATCGTATTTTGGTTACGCATCTGGCAGATCGACTCCTGGATCGTCGAAAGGTTGAACAGATTGTGGTACAGCGTGGTGAAGTAGTGGAACGTTTTCTGGAAGAAGGGGAATCATGGCCGGAAGTGCGTATGTTGCAGAACTTTCTTGCAGACAAAGAGTACATCTCTCCACAGCGTGTTACGGGATACTTCGGTCCGGAAACCAAAGCTGCACTCATTGCATATCAGCTGGATGAAGGACTCATTGCCACTGCACATGATGACGGTGCCGGTCGTGTTGGGCCGGCAACATTGGAGCACATGAAGAGTGGCATTATTCGCGAGAGCTATAACCGTGTGCGTGCGGAAGGGTGGAATGTGCTCTAGTGCACGGTGCGTCAATTGACGTTCGGGATAATGTCCTTCACGCTATTTGCGTGCGCAGATATATACTGCTCATCGTTCTTCTTTCGTTGCCCGTGTATGCGGTGGCGAGTCCTGCCACCCTCACGCGTCGCGAGGGATTTTTGTTTATTTGGGAGAGCATTCGGCGTTCTGCACCGGAACAAACCATTCCCGAATTCGACGATGTTCAGCCGGAGGACATAGGATACACCAAAATCTCGTACGCGCGGAATCGTGGCATTCTGGAGGAAGCAGAGCTCTTCAAACCGGAAGATCCTCTTCTGCTAGAAGATGCGTTGTTGTGGCTCATGCGTACACGCAATGTAGAGGAGCTCCCCGACATGGATCGTAGCGATCTTCCGCTGCTTCTGGAGCACTATCCCATTACGGCAGGTGATGAGGATTTTTCCGAAACAGTATCACAGGAATCCCTTTTTGCGTTCATGCAGAAACTGGATCAGATGCTCGCAGAAGAAGTGCATGAGGTGAGTTACTACGGGGACGATTTTCATGGGCGTGGCACGGCATTCGGAGAAACCTTCGATATGAACGCACTCACCGCGGCACACCGCTCGTTCCCGCACAACACCCTCGTGAAAGTAACGAATGTAGAGAATAATCGGAGCGTCACCGTGCGTATCAATGATCGCGGTCCATACGTGGATGGGCGCGACATGGATTTGAGCCGTGCAGCGTTCGCGGAAATTGCCGATCATTCTCAGGGGGTCTTGAATGCGCGTTTCCAGCGTCTGGGTGATGAAGAGTTCGTTGATGTGTGTATGCAGGCGCCGCGCCGGTTTCAAAAACGCATAACACGAGATGTCCGATTCCATCGGGGCGTTCCGCATGACTGGACTGTTCGTGAACAGATTTCGCTTGGTGCAAATCGCTTCTTTGTTGTGCGATCCGTTCGGTATCCCGACGGCTCATCTGTCCGTTTACAGGATTGGGTTGGTCCTGAGGAACGCTTCCATTTCACGCCCTCTCAGGCAGGAGACTACGTTTTCTCCATAGGAACCACAGAAGGGAGGGTTCGGGATTTTGTGATGCACGTCCATGCATGCCTGGGAGAAGAGGTGTGATCAGACTGCGTCTATCGAAAACGTCAATTTTCTGCTACAATACGGAGATTGTATGCTGCTCCTACATAAGTCAACTGTCTGCCTGTGATTCACTTCCTCCGCTTCTTCTTCTGGCCCCTGCTCTGGCTGACTGTCGCACTCTTCACGACGGTTGTGCATGCGCGTATCTGGGGAATCCTCTGGACATGGTTCATCGGTGATCCGGTGAGCAATACCGTCCTGCTTGTTACACTCTACTTTTGCTGGAGACTCTTTAAGTACTGGGGTCGCTTTGCGTATGCACTATACAACGTGAAACGTCTGGTAGCGCTCAAGGTCACACTGCCACGCACGGATAGCAAGATTGATCAGGAGCACCGCACCGAAAAAGATTTCAAAGAGAAGATTGCCGTGATGGAGCAGCTCTACCGCGCTCTCTGGGAAGTGCGCAATCTCTACTTCTGGCAGATTCTGCATTTTTGGATTTTTCGGTACATCATTCTCAGCTTTGAGTTATATGTCGAAAAAGGACAGCTCACATTCTACGTCGTTACGAATCCGAATCTCACGTCGATTGTGGAAAAGCAGATCACGGCGTTCTATCCCGATGCGGAGGTTACGCCGGCAAAAACGCCAAGTATCTCTATGCCGGGAACCAAGCTGGTGGGATACAACATGGTGTTCAAAGAGAAGTTCATGTATCCGCTCCGGTTCTATGAAGACATGCAGGATGATCCGCTCAATGGTATCTCTAATGTTCTGAGCAAAACGGCCGATGATGAAATTGCCGGAATGCAGGTGGTGCTCACACCGTCCTTTTCAAACAAATGGGGGAAACAGGCAAAGAAGCATGCAACGATGATGTTCAAAGGAAAAACGGACAGCTGGCTTGGGCACATTCCCATCGTGAGCACGCTGGTGAAAGTTTTCAGCAGCGTTGCAACGGGAACGGATGGTAAAACGTTTGCTCCTGGTGCAAACGAGGGTGATCGCTACATTCGCATGATTCAGCCGGAAGAGGAGCTCTACAAGCGTATGGGGCAGAAGGCAGGCATGAATATCTATCACGCATCTATCCGCATTGCTGCCGCAGGCAAGACGTTCGATCGTTCCATGGATATCACGAACAACTTGCAGGTGGCATGTAATGCATTCAAAGACCTCTACGGAAACTATTTGCAGAATAAACGGATGATTGTGGATTTTCTCCCATTGCGGTGGAATGCTTCGCTCATTCGCCAGATGTGGAACTGGCGCGTAAGCGGATACTTTAGCAAAGAATGCCTTCTGGGAGAGAAGGAGCTCGCAGGTCTCTATCACTTCCCGGACAGTCGTTACAACAAAATGCCTATTATTCAGTGGAGTACGTACAAAGTGTTGCCTCCGCCCCCCAACGCACCGCAGGAAGGTATTGTTCTTGGCGTCAATCAACACCGTGGCACAGAAACTCCCATCCGCTTCCTGCGGAGCGATCGCACCCGTCATCACTACATCATTGGTAAATCCGGATCAGGAAAATCCACGCTGCTTTCGTACATGTCGCGGCAGGATATCATCAACAAGGAAGGCGTGTGCATCGTGGATCCGCATGGAGATCTGATTGAAGATGCGCTTGCTCATGTACCCAAAGAGCGCGCCCGCGACATCGTCGTCTTTGATCCTTCGGATCTTGAACGGCCGATGGGGCTCAATCTTCTGGAGGCCAAGACGGATGAAGAGAAAGACCGCGCATCACTGGATGCAATGGAGATTTTCATCAAGCTCTTCGGAAACGAGATCTTCGGTCCGCGCATTCAGCACTACTTCCGCAACGGCTGTCTGACGCTCATGGATGATGAAGAAGAAGGGGCAACGCTCATCGATGTCCCACGACTTTTCGTCGATGATGAATTCCAGAGGTACAAAGTGAGCAAGTGCCGCAATCCCGTAGTGCGTTCATTCTGGGAACACGAAATAGCCAAAACCGGAGCGAGGGAAAAAGAGGAAATGATTCCGTACTTCAGTTCCAAGTTCGGGCCGTTCGTCACCAATACGACGATGCGCAACATTATCGGACAACCCAAGAGCGCCTTTAACATCCGTCAGATTATGGACGAGGGCAAAGTGCTGCTCGTGAATCTCAGCAAAGGAAAAATCGGTGACGTGAATGCTCAGCTCCTCGGTCTCATCTTCGTGAACAAGATCAATATGGCTGCGCTTTCCCGTGCAAGTATTCCCAAAGATCAGCGCAAGCGTTTCTACCTCTACGTTGATGAATTCCAGAATTTCG
>JBAYNS010000025.1:0-11957 GCA_041678625.1 Candidatus Peribacteraceae bacterium | reverse complement strand
TTTCGCTCCATATTTTACCGCCCTGCAGGTTGTACAAACCGGAACGTTGGTGACAGCGGTAATCCTGGCAGGCACAAGGAGTGTTCTGCAAAGCCGGATGGGATGGACGAACAAAGAATGATGAGTACCTCTTTTCCTCATCCCATTGAGAAAAATGGATAGTATTTGCATAATTATCATATTTATGCTATTATAACAATAAACACATATCTATTTCCTTCCCAATTCTTTCATGCAGTGTCACAAAAACATTGTTGTTGCAGCACTGACCGGCATCCTCATGGGTACACTCATGGGCGCTGGTACAGCGTACTATGCGCAGGTCGTCGCATGGAATGCTCCGAATGCAAACTTTGCCAAGGAGCAAACGATCACTACTCTCTTCCACCGCATTCAGCTGCGCGGCGAAGGCGTTCGCTCCGCTGCAGAGGATGTACCCGAACACTGTTTGGGTCTTGGTGGTCGCCGCGGTCTTTTGTGCCGTGAAAACTACAATCAGGGAGTCCTTTACCAGTTACAGGATTTTCGATCTCGCTAAAGAGGTGTGTCTGTTCACGGTTTACCAACCGTGGCAGACAAAATATACCACTAAAAATATCACGATACGGGAGCGCTCTGCGCTCCCTTTTGTGTGTCTTACCGCGTTACCGACGCCACGGTATTCACCGGGAGTGCATGGACCAGGTACCGCTGTGTGATGGAATCCGGTGGCCAACAAGTGTAAAGGATGAGCTCTTCGCCATGCCCATTATCCACGAACGGCTCCGTGGAACTCGCCTGTATCGTCTGCTTGTAGTTCACCTCGTACGTGAAGAGTTTGCCCTCATACGTCACGTAGATCCTGTCCCCCTGCTCCAGCTTATTCACTTGGCGGAAGATCTTGGTGTACTGCGAAACATCCCACGGATAGCCGCTGCTATGTCCGTAAATCATAACCTTGCCACCCGAACCGGGATAGCCAAAGAGGTGTCCCACGCCTTTCTGTAACGGTGCGAGAATGCCATCGGATGTAAAAGGATCTATTGGATGTGTCACATTGAGGTCATCAATACCCAGTGCAGGTAGAGATATGGAGAAGTACTTCTCTGAACCGTACGACGTTCCCGCAGGCTGCGGCACACTGATACTCTGTCCCGCAGAGGTTTGTTGTACCGTTGCTGTTGGCACAGCAGTTGCAACGGCAATCTGCTGACCAACGGCACGCTGTTGCGCCTGCACAGGCACCTGGGGTTCCGATCCCTGGTACGCAACAGCACCGTCTACAGTCATTTTCTCCAGACGGAATACAATGTCGAAGAAGCGCCCCCGGGTGATTACCTGCCCCAGTTCCAGCCGTCCCTGGTGCATAATCAGGTTCTTCTCTATGGCCGCATTGATAGCAGGCGTGAACCACTCGTTATCACGATTTTGAATGTATGTGGAAAGTTGCGCACCATCCTGAGATCCCATGACGTCGTATGCGCGTACTGCGAGTGTCACTGCTTCCTCCACGCGCAAGTACTGCGCCGGACGAAATGTCTTATCCGGATACCCTGTGACCATGTTCGCTTCAAATGCCGCTTCTACATACGGCGCATACCACTCGCCCTGATTCACATCCCGGAAGAGCGGCAGCGGCACCATGTTCTGGGTAAACCATGTCACCCGTTCTTTGCCACGCAAACCCATGAGCACCTTGAGTGCCTCTGCACGATTGAGTGGCGCATTGGGCTTGCCTTCTCCGTTGGGATACCCGCTGATCACTCCCCGATCGGTCAGATAGGTGAACGCATCTTCGTACGGCGTGCCGCGCACATCCGCATACTGTGCGGCGAGCACAGGTGCTGCTTGGCTGAGAAACACGGCAAAGACCGTGATGAAGGTGACGATGCGTCTCTGCATAAAGAGAAATATAGTACCTTTTTATGCAGTTTTGTCAATGCCTTTCCATACACAATTTCGCTGTCTTTTGGCCGTTTTGAATAGAAATTTGTACATTTCAATGACCACACTCCCGCAAGACAACAAGCCCCTGCTTCTGGTATAAGGATGTCATCGCATGCGCGATGGGCGCTTTTCCCTACGCACTTGTACACTACATAGGGCATGTTCGCCTCTTTTCCTCTCTCCTCCTTTGCTCTATGGCCTTACGCATGGGCATCATTGGATTACCCAATGTCGGAAAATCGACGCTCTTCAATGCACTGACGCAAACGCGTGGTGCGCAGGCAAGTAACTTTCCATTCTGCACCATTGATCCGAATGTCGGTATTGTGGAAGTGCCTGATGAACGACTACAGAAACTCACCGAAATTGTTCATCCTGCTAAAGTCATTCCGGCAACAGTGGAGTTTCTGGATATTGCAGGACTGGTAAAAGGTGCGCACAAAGGAGAAGGACTTGGGAATAAATTTCTGGCTTCCGTGCGCGAGACAAACGCTCTCTGTCACATCGTGCGATTCTTTCCGGGAGAAAATATTACCCATGTGGAAGGAAGTGTGGACCCGAAGCGTGATCGCGAGACGATTGAGACCGAGCTTGCTCTTGCCGATCTTCAAGTTATAGAACGACGATTCGAAAAGACGAAGAATGCAGCAAAGGGAGGTGATAAAACCATGCTGCAGGAACTCTCCGTACTGGAGAAATTCAAAGCAGCACTGGATGAAGGACGTCCGACCGCTTCCGTTGAACTTCCGAAGGAAGAAGAGCTTGTCGCACGAGAGCTCTTTCTGCTCACACGAAAACCGCTCATTTACGCAGCAAATGTTTCTGAAGATCAGATGAAAACACTGAGTGTAGAGGAAGCACGATCGCAACTCGGTGTCGCAGATGATGCGGAAGTGATCACGATTTGCGCAAAGATCGAGGAGGATTTGCAGGATCTCTCAGATGAGGAAGCCGCCGAGTATCTTGGTGACCTTGGCGTGAAATCTTCCGGGCTCGATCGTCTTATCCATGCTGCATACCACGCACTCGGGTATCGAACATACTTTACAGCAGGACCAAAAGAGGTACGCGCGTGGACGATCCGTGCCGGAGCCACCGCACCGCAGGCCGCTGGTGTAATCCACACGGACTTTGAGAAAGGTTTTATACGTGCAGATACCATTGCTTACGATGACTACATTGCATGTGGCGGCGAAGCAGGCGCACGGGATACCGGGAAAATGCGCAGTGAAGGCAAGAGCTACGTGGTAAAAGATGGAGATGTTATGTTGTTTAAATTTAATGTCTGAGAAAGGATTTAAAGGAAGAAAAAGAAAAAAAGGAAGAAAAGGAGTGTCGTATTTGGTAGACTTGTGGGCTTATGAGAAAACGGCCATACGAAACACTGGTGGTTTGGCAAGAGGCACATAAACTGTGTATGCAGATCTATGACATGCTCCCAACATTGCCATCGGAGGAACGGTTCAGCCTCTGCACTCAAATCAGAAGATCTGCCTACAGTGTTCCAATGAACATTGTTGAGGGAAATATCAAACGATCAGACAAAGAAAAATTACATTTCATCGAATATGCCGAAGGTTCGCTTGAGGAACTGGATTACCAACTGCTGCTTAGCCGTGATCGTGGATACATTACCGGTAAGCAATGTGAAGAGTTTCGTAATACAATTGGTAAAGTTAGTTATTTACTCACTCAATTCCGCAAAGGCATCAAACGATCATCATCGTAATCTTTTGCTTCCCTTTCTTCCTTTTATTCCTTTAACTCCTTTGCTTCCTTTGGTTTTCCTCCCCCGCCAAGAACCGTTCATCTGCGAGCAATGTGGTGCAAACGTGGAACTTCTCCAAAAAGGCAGCTACCGCAATCACTGTCCGCACTGTTTGTGGAGTAAGCATGTGGATCTTGAGGGCCCCGGTGATCGCCAGTCAACGTGCGGCGGACTCATGCGACCAGTGCACTTGGACCAACGCTCCGGTAAAGGATGGATCATCGTGCACGAGTGTACACTCTGCAAAAAGAGAATCCCCAATATCGCGGCTCCAGACGATGATTTACAACGTTTTGCAGAGGAGCAAGCAAACACCTTGTAATAAATTTTTGTACGGATTTTTCCTCTCTGGCAAGGGCTCTTTTCATTTGGAACTTGCAATAACAATATTGGAGGATGTAGGCTTCGCGGCCCTTCCCCATTCACATGAGAGCGTTCCTCATCATCGCTATGTTCGGCGTCTTGTTCCTGTCTATGTAGTATCTCTTCAGGAGCTTCTTGCAGCGCTTCTTGGGAACACTCTCCTTGTAAGCCTACTGAAGCACCAGGAAGCTGCTGACGTGATATTCATCAGGAAAACTGCCCCAGATACTGCTCATTGAATGCAGGAGTGATAGGAATTTTCTCGTGCACGTTTCCTTCTGGTAACACCACAAGCTGATCTTCATTTGTTGCAGGATTCTGCTCAATCGTCACATCGAAATCTTCCAGGACCATATCCACACCTAAAACGGCATCTATCCCCTTCTCCCGTATGTCTTCCTGAATACGCTCCTTGAGTTCCTTCTTCAATTTTGGCTCTGTCTCCAGATCAAATTTAAGATTTGCCAATGATTCATTCATTTTCATTTCTCGCATCAGATCCGATGGGCCCTTTACACGCTCACGAAGCTTTTCGTACTCCTCGGGGCTCCGGAGGCGCGCCCGGATCTTGGCGCGCTCATGAGAAGGTAGGTGATCAATCCAGTGGGACATGAGGATATGGTACCATGCAGCATTCAACTACACCCGGAAGTAGCGCCGCAATCCAGACACACCTCGCACGAACCGTTTGCCTTCACGCGCAAGCTCCCGCAGGAACCGCAAATAGAACCGGTGAACCCCTGTAACTTGGCCTGATCAATTTTGGATGCCACTGTGCCTACTTCCTCCTGCGCTTCCTCGATTTCACCAGCATTCTTTTTGTCGAGTGTCTGCGCATAATTGACTGCCGGTGCTCCTGCGCCCTCATCGATAATCGGCAAGCGCATGGCAAATGCATCCTTACTCTTGGTTCCCTCTGCATAGGCAAATTCCACCAGTTCCCGATTGTGGAATTGCATGGCCCTTTCCTTAGGCAAAAACTTGAGTGCCAGCCAGCGCCCAAGGTAGTCCATGAGGCTTTTGACCATGGGAATCTCTTTGTTGATGGTCATGCCCATGGGCTCAAAGCGCGTGCGCACCAACTTGGAACAGAGCACTTCCAGCGGAACGCCATACTGCAAATTCATGGAAAGACTGAGGGCGAGCGTATCCATCACGCCGGAGAGCGTGGAGCCCTCTTTACTCATCTTGATGAAAATTTCTCCGGGTCTGCCATCCTCGTAGAGCCCAACGTGGAGATACCCCTCGTGGCCCGCAACGGAGAATTTGTGTGTGATCGACATGCGTTCATCAGGCAGTTTTCTGCGACGCGGTACTTCCTTGATGACAATGCGTTCAACAATTTCTTTTTCTTGCGGAGAACTTTTGCTTGCTGTTTCTTTCTTCTTTCCGGAATGACTACTCAAAGGCTGACTCAATTTGCACCCGTCGCGATAGAGTGCATTAGATTTGAGTCCGAGCTTCCAGCTTAAGAAATATGCGTTCTTGATATCCTCTATTGTCGCCTCGTGCGGCAAATTGATGGTCTTGGAAATGGATCCGGTAATGAACGGCTGTACAGCAGCCATCATACGGATGTGTCCTTCGGGCCCGATGGTGCGCTTTCCTTCTTTGCCGCATGCACTGGCGCAATCGAATACTGGCAAGTGTTCTTCTTTGAGCAGCGGAGCGCCTTCAACTGTCATGTGACCGCAGACGACGGTGTTGGCTTCTTCAATCTGCTGACGAGTGAATCCGAGCGCCGAGAGGAGATCAAACGACACATCCTCGCGCTGCTCTTTGGAGAATCCCAGACGTTCCATGGTCTCATCTCCTAGAACAAAACGATTGAAAACGAAGGTGATCTCAAAGACCTGCGGAAGATTCTTCTCAATTTTGGCGATATCTTCATCCGTGAACCCTTTCTCTTTGAGTGACTGCCTGTTGATATGCGGAGCACCCTCCAGAGAAAGTGTTCCCAAAACATAGCGCATGATATCGCGCACTTCACGATCCGAATATCCCAGCGCCTGCAAAGCCGGGGCAACCGATTGGTTGGCAATCTTCATGTATCCGCCCCCGGCAAGTTTTTTAAATTTTACCAGAGCAAAATCCGGTTCAACTCCAGTGGTATCACAATCCATCAAAAGACCGATGGTTCCTGTTGGCGCAATAACGGACACCTGCGCATTGCGATAGCCGTACTTCTCTCCCATGGCCAATGCCCGGTCCCAGCACTCCTTTGCTGGTTCCAGAAGATCCGCCGGACAGAGGTTCTGATCAATATGCACCGGCAGAACATGGAGCTCTTCGTACTCGCTCTTGGGAGCAGCATACGCAGCACGCCGATGATTGCGAATCACGCGGAGCATAGATTCACGGTTGCGGCTGAAACTGCGGAATACGCCGAGATTTTTGGCCATCAGCGCGGATGTCGCGTAGGACTCGCCAGTGAGAATAGCCGTAATAGCGGCAGCAATTGCACGGCCCTTTTGTGAGTCATACGGAATTCCCATGCGCATGAGCATCGCCCCAAGGTTGGCGTATCCCAATCCCAGCGTGCGGAAATCAAAACTGAGACGGGCGATGTCTTCACTGGGGAACTGTGCCATCAGCACAGATATTTCCAGTACGATTGTCCAGAGGCGCACTGCATGCTGAAACTTCTCTACTTCAAAAGTACTATGCTCCGCATCGTAGAACTTCATCAGGTTGATTGATGCCAGATTGCATGCAGTGTTATCCAGGAACATGTACTCGCTGCATGGATTACTGGCATTGATGCGTCCGTCCGCAGGGCACGTGTGCCAATCATTGATCGTTGTATCGTACTGCACGCCGGGATCGGCACACACCCAGGCGGCATAGCCGATTTTGTCCCACAGATCCCGTGCTTTTAGCGTCTTGCATGCCTGTGGCTTACGCCCTTCTTTTTCTGCATTCTTCTGCTCCGTACGCCAGTACAGATTCCAATCCCCGTCTTTCTCTATCTGTTCAAAGAACGCATGCGGCACCCGAACGGAATTATTGGAATTCTGACCGGAAACCGTTTGGTACGCCTCTCCATTGAAATCCGTGGTGTACCCCGCCTCCGCCATGGCTGCGACTTTCTTTTCCTCGTTGGCCTTCCAATCGATAAAGACTTCGATATCCGGATGATCCAAATTCAGCGTTACCATCTTGGCTGCACGCCGGGTGGTTCCGCCGGACTTGATAGCTCCTGCAGCTCGATCGCCGATTTTCAGGAAACTCATCAGACCGGAGCTGACGCCGCCGCCCGAGAGCGGCTCGCCATTACCGCGAATGCGGGAAAAGTTCGTTCCGGTTCCGGACCCGTATTTAAACAGACGCGCTTCGCGCACCCACAAATCCATGATCCCACCGGGATTGACCATATCATCTGCCACAGACTGAATGAAACACGCATGCGGCTGCGGATGCGTATAGGCATCCATGCTCTTTTTCACTTCGCCTGTTTTTGGATCACAGTAATAATGCCCCTGTGCCGGGCCGGTGATGCCATACGCATGGTACAAACCGGTATTGAACCACTGGGGACTGTTGGGCGCTGCCATCTGATGTACGAGCATGTACTTGAGTTCATCCTCAAATCCCTGCGCATCCTGCGCCGTTGCAAAGTAGCCATATTGCTCTCCCCATGCGCGCCAACACCCAGCCATGCGACGAATGACTTGTTTTACTGATCGTTCGGGTCCGGTAACGGTATTGCCCTTTGCATCTTTGATCACGTTCCCCTGATCATCCGTTTGCGGCACTTCTGCCTTGCGAAAGTATTTACTCACCATGATGTCCGTTGCCATCTGACTCCAATCCACAGGAATTTCCGCTTCGTCCATCTCGAATACCGTAGAACCATCAGGATTTTTAATGGCGCTCTTGCGGCGCTCATAGGTCACTTCTTCCAGAGGATCACTACCCGGCGTTGTGAAGCGGCGTTCAACAGAAAGACCTTTTGCTGGAACAGAAGCGGTACTTTTTACCTGAGTAGTATCAGAGGATACCTGCGTGGTCTGAGGATTCATGAGTAAAAATTGAATGGAAACAAAACACTACATACTGTGTCATTGGGTAGCAACCGCACACGATATATGGTACTTACGCAGACCTCAAGGAACAACAGTTGCACGGAAAAAGTTCCATAGCCGCATGATACTATGTTTGCTTCCATGCTTTATTTTTTCCATCAGTCAATACTGGGAATCTGATGACAGAGATGACTCGGTTACAACATTCCTGATGCAAATAGGCATACACTACAAACCATGAATATTTTAATGATTATCGCCGGCACCAATGAACCGAGTAACGCGGCTACGTTAGCAGCCGCATTTACCAAAGGTGCAATAGCAGCAGGCGCCACCGTAGAAACTCTACGCCTGCGCGACCTTTCCATTGAGCACTTCACGCTGGAGTGTTATGACAAGGAATATAAGGAGGAAAAAGGATTCCTCACGGTGAAGGAAGCAGTGAAGGAAGCGGATGGCATCGTGATCGCGAGTCCTATTTGGAACTTCTCGGTTCCCGCGCACTTGAAGAATACCTTGGACCGTATGGGCGGCTTTGCTCTGGATGACCAGCGCTCGGTCGGTATGCTCAAAGCTAAGCCCTTCTTCCTCATCTTCACAGGAGGTGCGGGCCTAGGTGCCTGGAAGGGCTTAATGCAGCGCACTACGAGCCATATCAAAGCGGCCATTGAGTTCTTCGGCGGCACGGTCTTGGGGGCGCACTTTGAGCCGAAGTGCACCGGAGGAAAGGGCATCTTTACGTTGGTAGTCGATAAGCGCCCAGAGTCCCTGGCGGCCATGGAGCGCAAAGGGAAGACATTTGCAGAGGCTGTGGGGCGCTACGCTGCAACCGGTGCATTACCGCTCAAGAAGAACCTCTGGCACCGGATGTATCAGACGGCACAGAAGATACTGAGAAAAGTAGAATAAGAACTATCCTATTTTTTATTCTCCGACCAACACCACCTCATGAAGCGATTTCAGGAATGTATTGACTAATTGACATTACATTGCTATCATGTGTTTGTATCACCACGAAACGCACTCCGTATGGTTCCGTCCTTACGGGGTGTTTTCATATACTCAAGTTTTTTGCGTTTAGCGTTGATACTCGCAAGCCATCCTGCAGCAAATGGCTTAAGAAGTGCTGAATAATTGTTTTCATCTGGGACTAATATCATGCGCAGCTTATTACGATCTTTGAGGTATTTGATCAAACAAAAGAAATCTCCGTCACCTGAAACAATAACTGCTTGTGCAAATTCTTCGATTCTGGTCATGACATTGAGCACTAGATCTGCATCACAGTTCCCTTTTACTCTGCCATCTTTGTACGTAAGAATCGGCTTGAAGATCAACGTATAACCATAGCTCTGCAAAGCAGTATAGAGATCTGTATTGGTGGCAACGTACCCATAACTATGAAAGCCTTCTCGACAGCATATTTATCCTTGAGATACGTTCGAAATCGCCGGTAATCCAGATTCCACCCCAGCTCCTGAATGCCTTTGTGCAAGTTCTGACCGTCAATGAATGCGTAGTTTAACACACAACAATCGTACACTATGAGCCGATGAAATACTCATTTCTGTTGCTTTTAATTCTCTCCGACTAACACTACTTCTTCATCAACCATCCCGGCCTCTTGGAATACCTTCCAGGTTTTTGATCCGCCTTCGACAAGGATACTCGTGATACCGTGAAAATCTCCCAAAGGAGTTGTGAGGAGCTCCCAGAGAACCTGCCAATCAAAAGCTTTCTCCACAAGCTCGCATTCCCACACGCGAGCACCCAATGCCCGGATTCTCTCCTTCTTCTCCTGCAACCCTTCCCCTGCGATGACGACGGTCCCCATCGCGAGTTTTTTAGAGAGAATTTGAGCATTTTCTTGAAGACGTAATTTCGGATCGAGAACTATACGAAGCGGAGAAAGTTGATCAACTTCTGTGTTCTTATCTTGTATAAATCTTGTGTTCGAACCTTCGCGCTTCGCGCTTTGGTCCGCAGGCACCCTCACCGTGAGTTGCGGGTTGTCACTCACGATGGTTCCCACGCCGACAAGGATAGCATCGTGCTCGGAACGCAGGCGTGTGTGAGACCACACGTCCTGTTCGTGTGAGGTAATAGTGAGCGGTGAGCCGTCCACAGCGGCAATACGACCATCCCTAGTCTGTGCCCGCTTGAGCGTAATCCAGGGCCTGTGCTGCTTCTGCAAAGAAATAAACCCCCGATTCAGCCACTCGCACTGCACCATCTCCACAGGGCCTATGACCTTAAGACCTTTAGACCTTAAGACCTTAAGACCGTTTCCTTGTACTTCAGAATTCGGATCCTCCATTCCATAGACAACGTTCTTCACTCCCCTCTTAAGAATTATCTCCGTACACGGTGGCGTTTTACCTGTATGACAACAAGGCTCCAGATTCACGTAGAGAACATCGTCTGCCTGAATCTCTCCTTGATATGCTTCAAGGAGCCTGCGTTCTGCATGAGGCAATCCAAAGCCTTCGTGCCACGCCTCTGCAATGATCTTTTCCTGACGCACAAGGACCGCTCCAACAAGCGGGTTGATTCCGACATGGCCACGGCCATGTTCGGCAAGCGTGAGACAGCGATGGATGAAGAAGGAATGATCCACAATGTCATTCTACCCTGTAGCGGAGATTCATGAATCTCCGCTTCGGTCATTTCAACAAAAAAGCCCCCAGTCGTGCATGACTGAGGGCAAATGGTGCAATCTGTTGTTCTATTCCAGGAATCCCTTGAGATCCTGAACGGCAATAGCCGTTGCACCGGCTTCGCGGAGTATGAAAAGTGTCTCCGCAATAGAGGCACTTGGAACGCACACTTCCACAGCTACCAAGCCGCCAGATGACAACGGTGTAACCGTCGGGACATCTGAAGCCGGTAACATAATGGACTTGAGTACGTCCGCTTTGACATTGGCTTTTACCATCACGCGCTCATCCGCAGCAAGTGCTGCTTGAAGAGCAACGGACAGCTTTTGCAAAGCCCTTTCCTTCTCTTCGCAGAGCTCGGGCTTCGCGATGATTTGAGGAGTCGAAACCAAGAGATTATCGAACCCCTCAATGACGCTCAGGCCAGCTCGTTCAATACTACCGCCGGTTTCTGTGACCACGAGCACAAAGTCGCAAAGACCATCGGCAATTGCCTGTTCTTCATTGCCTTCGATGGCAATGGTAGTGAAATTGCAGGCAATACCCCGCTGCCTGAGTAATTCCTCAGCCAACAGTGGATATTCACAGCCGACCCGGATACATCCGTTTTCCGGAATTCGCTTCTCCTTGGAGATCAGCACCCACCTAGTCGGGTTATTCGTCTTCCGAGAAAACGAAAGATCGGCCACTGAGCGTAAATCCTTTACGCCACTGGCAATCACGAGATCCTTCCCCGTGATTCCGGCATCGAAGGTACTGGCAACCTGTAGAGATACCATCCTTCGATCGCGCTGGAAGAAATCCGCTCCTCCAGACGTGCCACAGTAGCCTCGTCGATCTGGTTCGCAGAGCACGTAGCCCACTTCCTTAAGAAGGGAGCGGGTACGTGGACCAAGAGAACCGGTAGGAAGAACAAACCTTAGGTTCCCCCCTTCCTTGACCGACTGAAAGGCACTGGAGGCATCTCCGGAATTAAAACCCATCGACGCAAGCGCCAATCCATGGTTTACGGTGGCGTCCACAACACGCAGAACTTCTTTCTCCCCTGCCTTCGGCGCATCTATCAGCTGGCGCGCTCCAATGCACGATCGAAAGAAGCAGCTGAAAGCGTTCGTGTGGCATGCTCCGACGCCGACCTGATCGACGATGTACAGAAGTGCATCGCCATCGCAATCGACGAGGATATCGAACACCCGCTGAATGTGTCCGCTTTCCTCT
>JBAYNS010000024.1:0-12180 GCA_041678625.1 Candidatus Peribacteraceae bacterium | reverse complement strand
TTCTTGCAGAAGGCGAACGAAGAGGAAAAGTGGAACATGGACCTTGGTGAGGTCGCCCGTATCTGGCGCGGTGGATGCATCATCCGCTCCGCGCTCCTGCCGTACTTCCAGCGTGCACTCGGAAACGATCAGGTGATGGCGAAAGCCGCAAAGGAACAAATTCTGGAACGCTTCACCGGTGAGAGTCAGCGCGACTGGCGCAGGACAGTCAATTATGCCGTGAGTAGGGGAGTGGCTGTTCCCGCCATGAGCGCTTCGCTCAGTTACTACGATGCTCTGCGTGCAGAGAACTTGCCGCAGAATTTGATCCAGGCGCAGCGCGATTTCTTTGGAGCGCATACGTTTGAGCGAAAAGATCGAGGGGGGAAGTTCCATGCTGAATGGTAATTGTTAAATATCATTGACATTCCTGTATGCAGAGAAGTATTCTCCATTTCTTATGAGTTCTACATTTTCAACATCAGATGGGATCTACGACGAAGTATGCGATGCGCTCGTGATTACTTTTGAGGTGAACAGAGATGATATTCGAGAGGATTCTTCCCTCAAAGAATTAGGGATCAAAGAGGAAAATTTTGGCTTAGGCTTAGCATCTTTTGCTCATCGGATGCAATTAGCATTAACCCTGGGGGATCTGAAAAACGTCCTAGGAGGAATATCTCCTTGTCCGGGCGAACAACAAGAAAATCCGGAGGTTCCCATACAGGAGATTCTTACTATCCGTGTTGGTCAGATTGTTGCCGTCGTGCGGGAAAAATTATTAAGAGTACAAGGGCACGATGGTGATCCAGATGAAAAGTGGTGATTGTATGGGGCTCATGTCCTACAATAACTACACATGATCTTCTCACCCATTGCGGATACACCGCTCATCACACAGGGGTTTGGTCAAAACCCGGATATTTATGCCGGTTATGGATATGCAGGACATAACGGCATCGACTTTGGCTGCCCTGTTGGGACGACGATCTATGCACCACACGATGGAATGGCAACGGTCGTGAATGATGGCAGTAGCGGCTATGGCCTCTACCTCGTCATCACCGATGCCAAACGCAAGAGCGTTCTTGCACATCTTTCGAGCATTGCTGTGAGTAACGGACAGTTCATCTACCAGGGCGATCCGATTGGCAAGAGCGGAGAGAGCGGAGCAGCCACGGGTCCGCACCTGCATTGGACGTACAAAATCATGAAGAACGGTCAGGTGCAGAACAAAGAGAACGGTTACGATGGTGCGGTGGATGTCACGGAGTACACGCGTCTGTGGCAGGACAAAGACATGCACTACAATTCTGATTACACCGACGAGGCAAAGCCCTACCTTGATATGACATTCGCGAGTAATCAGTACTTGGATAATCCGGCGCGGCCTGTTGCTATTGCGTAAACTTTTTATATCCCATTGCGCGCGCAGGATCATGAAGCGCACGAAGGAATCGTGCGCTTGGGTGAGGGGTTACTGTTGCGTCAACAATGCCGCACCGAGTGTTGCTGCATTCGGCAGTATTGCAATGGTAAGTTCTGGTGCTGGTGTACGCGGGAGCATCCACTGCTTGAGTTCCTCTTTAATTGCATCCAGGTGTGGTTCGAGCGCTCTTCCTGCGCTTCCGCCGAAGATGATAACTGCAGGATCAAGCAGGTGTATCAGGTTCACGCACATCCATGCCACTTCGCGGAAAATCTCCGGTCGCAGGAATGCGCAGACTTCACCTTTTAAGTAATCTTCCGGTCTCTGGGCTTCCTCGCATCTCTTACCCATTGCTGTTCCGGAAAGGAATTGTTCGATGTCACCGCGCTTGTCTGTTGTCTTAAATGGCGGCTGGCCGGGCTGAAGGAGCATGTGTCCGATTTCCGCGGCGCAACCATGGCTTCCCCGGTAGATCTTCCCGTCCACGACAATGCCGCCACCTACTCCGGTACCCATGGTGATGCCAACGACGACGTCTTTACCCTTGCCCGCTCCACAATGCGCTTCCGCCAGTGTGAAGCAGTTGGCATCGTTGCCGACTGCCACGGGGAGAGCAAGAGCTTCCGTGAGTTTCTGTTTGAGCGGATACTCCTCGGCATGGGGGATGTTGGGGAGCGTTACCAGTACACCTTCCGGATGGCGCACCAAACCGGGAACGCCGATGCCCAGTGCCGTGGTATCGTCACTGCGCAACTTCTGTGCGAGGGCAATGATGTCCTCTGCAACAGTATCAAAGGATTTTCCTGAACGCGTCGGCGTGCGTTCTTCTTCCTGCATATCCCACGTCTGCGCATCGTAGCGCGCTGCTGCAATCTTTGTTCCGCCAAGATCAATGCCTAAGAGAGAAGACATAGTAAGGGCACTTTAGCATTCTTCCTCTATAAGGAGGAGTCCTCCGTAGGAAAAGGATTATGAAAAATGATGACCAGCATTTAGTATAAAAGCCTCATGTACACGAACCTCACTGTTGACGAGGTCTTCACACATATGCGTTCTGCGCATGGAGGATTAAGTACGCAGGAGGTGAATCGACGGCACGAAGAGTACGGGTTCAACGAATTACAACAAAAAGAGAAATCGTTGTGGCTGGTATTTTTTCGTCAGTTTCAGGACATTCTGGTCTACATCCTCTTTGTGGCACTTAGCCTTTCTCTGATCATGCCATTTTTGGATGGAGAAGCACTAACAGTAGAGAGTTTTCTGGATGCCATCATCATTGCGACAATTCTCCTTTTAAATGCGCTCCTTGGTTTTGTGCAGGAGTACAAAGCGGAGAAGGCCATTGCCGAACTCCAAAAACTCACATCGCCGCACTCCGTAGTTCGCCGTAATGGAAAGGAAATTACGGTGGCTTCGCGGGAGCTGGTTCCGGGGGACATTGTGCTCCTGGAAGCAGGGGATCGCATTTCCGCTGACGGCAGGTTGATAGAGTGTTCCTTTCTGGAAGTGAATGAATCCAGTCTTACCGGAGAATCGAACACGGCGCACAAGACAGCGGATGCTCTGCGGGGCGATGCTGCGTTGGCGGAGCAGCACAATATGGTATTTGCGGGAACGCTCGTGACGCGGGGTTCCGGTGAGTACATTGTCACTTCCACGGGAGTGCTGACGGAAATCGGTAAGATCACCAAGCTCGTTGCAGAAACGCAGCTCCCGGAAACGCCGTTACAGAAGCGCATGAAACAGCTGGGGAAAATGCTCGGCGCCGTTGTTCTGAGCATGTGTTTTTTTATCGTTCTTGCAGGATTGCTCAGCGGACGCTCCGGTATAGAAATGCTGCTCATTGGCGTGAGTCTTGCAGTTTCTGCAGTGCCGGAAGGACTCCCGGCTGTGGTGACCGTGTGTTTGGCCATGGGCGTAAAGCGCATGGTGCGGAAGAACGCGCTGGTGCGCCGTCTGGATGCACTGGAAACATTGGGCAGCGTTACGGTTATCTGTGCGGATAAGACGGGAACAATTACAGAGAATCGTATGGAGGTGGTGGAGGAATGGACTCCGCAGCATTCTGCTGAATCGCTGGATCTTCTGGCGCGTATCTGCGCTTCCTGTAACCGGGCCAAACCGCCGAATATCGGTGATCCAACGGAATTGGGATTGCTCGCATTTGCCAGCAAACGTGCCGTGAAACGTCTGGAGATTGATGAAGAAGAGGAGCCGTTTTCTTCAGAGAAGAAGTACATGGTCACGCGTCACGGTGATCTGCAGTTCCTGAAAGGTGCTCCGGAGGTAATTGTACATTTCTGCGATGAGATCTCCAATGACGTTGTGCTCAAAGAGACAACGCGCATGGCTTCACAGGGATTACGTATCCTTGCCTGTGCTGTCAGAGAAGGAGGAAAAACGCGATTCGTGGGGCTTGTGGGTATGGAGGATCCTCCGCGCAAGACAGTGAAAAAAGCAGTGGCCGTTGCCCTAAGCGCGGGAATCAGGACGATGATGATTACCGGTGATAACGTGGATACTGCCCGGGCGATTGCACAGCGCGTGGGGATCAAAGGTGCGGCGGTTGGCGGTATTGAACTCGATCGCATGACGAGAGAAGAACTGAAGGAGTGTCTTGCATACACGTCGGTTTTTGCGCGCGTTTCCCCCGTGCATAAACTTCAGATTCTGGAGGCTCTGCAGGAAATGGGGGAGATCGTAGCGATGTCCGGAGACGGCGTGAATGATGCCCCTGCGCTCAAAGGAGCGAATGTGGGAGTAGCAATGGGAAAGGTTGGAACAGAAGTCGCGCGCGAAGCCGCGAGTATCGTGCTCGCCGATGACCATTACGCCACAATGGTTGCTGCCGTGCGCGAAGGGCGGCGCATTTACGATAACATTCGTAAGTTTGTGATGTATCTGCTCCGGGCGAACTTTGATGAACTGCTCCTGATCATGACCACGATTCTCTTGGGGATGCCGTTACCGTATCTTCCCATCCACATTCTCTGGATCAACCTGATGACGGATGGCCTGCCCGCACTTGCGTTGGGAATGGAACCTGCGGAGCGTGACATCATGCAGAGGCCGCCGCGTCCCCCAACGCAGCATATTCTCTCCGGTCAATTTGGACGGCTCACGTTTGCTGCAATTTTTGCCTTTGCGATGGCATTCCTCTTCTTCCTCTGGCAGATGAGCGCGGGGGTAGCACTCGTACAAGCGCGCACAACCACTCTCACACTGGCAATTAATTTTGAGCTCTTTCTGGCACTGAGTGCACGATCTGTTCGGCCGTTCTGGCGCATCAATCCATTCTCCAATCCCTGGATGCTCGGGGCTGTTGCCATTCCATTTCTTCTGCAGGTCATTCTGCTCTACTCGCCGCTTGCAGGCATCTTCTCTTTGGTGCCACTTTCTGCAATGGAGTGGGGAGAGATTCTTGCACTGGCGTTCTTTGGGTTCTTGGTACTGGAACTTCTGAAGCTTGTTCCCAATCCTCCGGTTACGGTGGCAGATATGCGCTGGAGGCGTACGCAGAAAGGATAGGAGTGCGTTGGGTTTCTGCTAGCACAGGGAAGCAGGCTTTCCTATACTGCAACCAGCGTGGAGAGGTGCCAGAGTGGTCGAATGGGACACACTGCTAATGTGTTGATCGGGTAACCGATCCGAGGGTTCGAATCCCTCCCTCTCCGCCATCCTACGTCCCGCTTCGCGGGATCTTCGGATAGCTGGCCAGATATCTTTGGGCCGAATCGACCCACATTCAACGATGGCCGATGGAGCTTCGGGGGACTTGTGACGGTGAGTTCTTTTTTCGTTGAAAAAGGAAAAGATCATCCGCGGCAGATGATTTTTGCCGAAGAGGTTTCGGCAATGCATGTTTTCCAATAAAGACAGTATCAAACATTTCATGCTGACCACGCGCACATTCCAGAAATTGTGGAATGGCGTGACTGACATCGAACAGGCCTGGAAAGAGCATGCGAATTTTTCCATACACATATCGTTGAATGATTCTATATCTCTCTGGATCAGCTTGCCTATATTCTTCGTCAGTGGATAGCAGTCTGAAATATTCGCCCAGGAATGATGTATCCAATTCTTGATTTTCTCCGGTATGTAGCACTGCTACCGGTGTAAAATCGTTGAGCGTGTGCATTTCGTTGGCTGTCTGATGGTAGTTGTTGCAAAGGACATATCCTTGATGACGAACATATTCTGCGATAGCAAATGGTGAAATTTGCGGATTTAGAAGAATGAGCAGATCAACATGATTCTTAGGAATGAATACGGGAGTATCACTAGCGTCAGAAGAAGATTGCCCTTGAATCCTTCCTGTTGGGACACGTCCAACGTGTGCGTCGTAGCCGTGAGCGACAAGAGTTTCGATTGCCTGACGATTCATATCAACGTATTGCACCGCAGCGCCAGGAAAAGCCAAGCTTGGTGTTACATCAGTTTCACAACAAGGATACAAAATTGTTTTTGGCTGATTTTCCATCTGCACAGCAATCGTGCGGTAATTTTCAGCAAGCGTCTTGCTCTCTTGAGGTGTAAAAGAAAAGAATTGGGGGATTTCTAATGGGATTGTTGTATCCGAAGAAGAAACAAATTCTCCTGGTCTAGGTTTTTTAGTCATATGAAAATCAGGAAAGAAAATCCCTTTTCAATTTCACTGCATCACGAACATCTCTGAGCTAACGCCGTACTGCGTTACCACTTCAAAGTCTCCTTCATTGATATCAAAGGTGTGCTCAATCATGTCCATGATCGGCTGGCGCACCACAATGCATCCCATGCTGCCAAAGCGGCCGGGGCTCTCGAAAATGCGGTCTTCGTACTTGTATTCATGAATGCCGTAAGCCGTATTCTCCTCTCCATCTTTAAAGAGGCGAATGAAACGTCCGGAAGGACCAAAGGTCACACGGTCGCCTTTGATTTCTTTGGAGAGTGCACGCCATTCCCAGGTGGGCGTGGCAGCGTTATAGCACCGTCCGATATAGCAGACAAAACGACGCTGTCCGGTGACAACGGCAAAGCGGAAGAAGGAGCCGTTCGGATGAATCATGTACCCGAAATTATTCTGTGTATCAATGAGCAGAGCATCGCCAACTTGCGGTTCCCATCCCAGGAATCCCACGCGTTCAATGAGCGGAGCGGGGCTCGCTGCGGTCTGAACAGGAGCAAGGGTAAGGGCCGGAACGCTCAGAAAAATACTGAGCAGACTCAGGGTGGTTCTTTGAAGCAAGAGAGGTATTATAATAGGGAAATATAGTATGTCAATGCCTCAGAAATCCAGTCAGAAACCTCGGGGAGAGGTAATATAAAAGCTTTTTAAGGGTGATGCGGAAAACAGGATAGAAACCGTGAGCCGGAGCGAGATTTCTTACCTACTTGTAAACAATGGGAGTAATTGACATATATTACTATATATGAGATAATGAATCGTCATCTTTTTCCAATAATGAAATTATGGATCGTTCAGAACAGCAGCCAAAAGGACAGCTAGAGGTGCCTCACGTACAACCGCTCTTAAACGATGTTCAAAAAACAGTGACTCTTTCTGCACAGCTTGAACGTGTAAAAATGGGTTGGGCATTGCCGAATGGCAATCCGGTACACGAACTTGAAGAACTTGATGCAATGTTTGTTGATCAAGGTTTGCCTACTGATTTTGTGGATACTGCTGCTCGTCAGTTATTTGAGCAACCGCACGTATTGGAAAACATAAATTTTCAGTCATCGCTTCTTACAGGTGGAAGCCAATTTTTCGGTGCAGTACTCCGGAAAATGGGCGAGCTTGCCGAGCAAGATCCACAGCTTGCCGAGGGCGCGGCGTTGCCTGTAAAGATTCGTTTGGTGGAACATTATCGGCGTGGTGGTAATGAAAGTGAGATGCAGAGATTTGCTCGAGAGGTAGAAGACGAACTACAAGAACGCGTTGATCGCAATGATCCTCTTGCTCTTGGTCAACTTGCAAAAGTGCGGTACGAACAATCAATGTTTGAATTCGCACAGGACAAGTTTGAGAGTTCAATGGCAGTGGGAGAAGAATCCATTCAACTGTGTGCAAGGGCCGGTGATACATATGGCGTGCTTGCTGCTCGTGGAAACACAGCCGGACTTTGCCGTTACACTTTGGCAAAGAAGAGAGGAGAACATCCGGATAATGAGCATCTCCTCAATGAGGGAAAAACACTACTGTTATCAGATTTAGCAATAGCTCAGAAGAAAATGAAGCTGACAGAAGCAGGATCGTCACAACACAGAAACTTTACCCGTGTGGAAATGAATAATGCGGCACACTTGATGCAGATCGCAAATCTGCAAAATGATTTGTCCGCAGCACGGGGGGCAATGGAAATTCTGAAACAGAATCCCGTGTTCCAATCCGCCTTTGACCCAGAGCATCCCGGTGATTACGCACATGCTCAAGAGTGGGTGCGTCCCTATCCTGAGATTCTCAGGAGGCTAGAAGAACTGGAGTAAAAATATCTCTTGGATTACTTTTGTCTATCAACACACAAGTGTGCTAGTGATAGTTGATTTGAACAAATAATGTATACAACAAAATACCCCTTGCAGTGCGGCAAGAGGGATTCATTGAGCCGTTCTGCAGTGTGCGTACACTGCCGGAGTGACGCATGATCCTGTTCTTCTTTCGGCAGCACTCGAGCTCCTTGCTCCTCAGTCTGGGGAAACGGTTTTGGATGTCACCATCGGGCTGGGTGGCCATGCACAGGAATTTCTCCACGCAGTGGGGGAGCGGGGGAGGTTCATCGGTCTGGATGCCGATGCAGAGAATCTGCACGCAGCATCTGCGCGGCTTGGTGAACAACAGAAAAATGTGACACTCATCCATGCAAATTTTCGCGATATGGGAACACTCGATCTTCCTCCGGTTGATATTCTCTTTGCCGATCTTGGTGTCAGCTCCCCGCATTTTGATGATCCGCAGAGAGGATTCACCTTCCGCAGCGATGCACCGCTTGATTTGCGCTATGACCGAAAGAGCGGTCTAACAGGAGCTGAGTGTTTGCGACAATGGAGCGCGGAACAGCTCGCGGATGTCCTGCGTTCATATGGCGAAGTGCAGGGGGCATACAAACTCGCTCAAGTCATCAAGAGTAGTGGGAATGTGGAAACAACTTTCACACTCAAGAAGTGCGTAGAAGATGTCTTTGGCTTTCGTGCGCCATCACGTCTGCCGCAGATTTTTCAGGCACTGCGTATTGCCGTGAATGATGAACTCGCTGCATTGGAAGTTATCCTCACGCGAGGGCCGGATCTTCTGGTGCCCGGCGGACGTATGGGGGTCATCAGTTACCACTCGTTGGAAGATCGAATGGTCAAACGCGCTTTCCGAGCAAGATCACAACATACTATTGATGAGCGGACGGGGGCGATTGTCGTGCAATCGATATTCGAAGTCATGACGCGTTCTCCCATTCGGCCCGATGATGCCGAAGTGGAGCGTAATCCCAGAGCGCGAAGCGCGCGCTTCCGTGTTCTGCGGCGTCGTGCTCCTGAATGAAATCGTCTGTGCAGTGGCGCAATGTGCTATACTCTCCTCTCAGAAACGTGTCTTTCCCTTTTCTTCCCCGGTCGGCCGTTGAACAGCGTTCCTCTCTTGGAGCACTGGTGAATCAGAGCACGATGCTTCTGATGGTTTTCATTGGTTCCATTATTCTCATTCTTGCACTGCTCATTCTGTTCCACGAGAACGCCAATGCAACAAAGGGGTACATATTGCGAACACTCGAACGGGAACGTTCGCAATTACTGCTCGAAGAGGAAGTGCTCAAAATGCAGGTTGCGGAGGCGCAAGCGCTTATACAGCTGGAATCCGAAAGGCAGATTCAGGCAATGATTCCACTGCGCAATCCTGCGTATACGGAAGGAGATGCAACGGTCGCTCAGGAACAGCAAAAATAACTGCACAATAGAATGAAACTTTGGGCAAGATTTTCGATGAGCGTATAAAGGCAAAAAATGGTAGAATAATTCGATTTTCATGAACAAAAACACCCATATGGGCATTCTCCTAGTCGGAGTGTTCTGTGCACTCACGGGTGCTCTTGGTGTGGTCTCTGTTGTACAAGGACGCCTTTCGGCATCAGTTCTGACGGCACAGGTGATCTGCATCGGCAAACCCTATGGCTATCCGGGGTGTCCGCTCAAGAGTGCGACAGAAGAAGAGAGCACAGAGGAACAGGTCGTGCCGACCAATTGCGGCGACGGCGTATTGAACTTTGATGAGGAATGCGATCTTGGCCGTTTCAACGGCTTGAGCAATTGCACGGAGTACTGCACGCTTCTGTACTGCGGTGATAGCATTGTAACGCCCTACATTGGGGAGGAATGCGAACCGCCGACACAGGAGGTATACGTTATTGATTCGGAAACGAATCAGCTTACGGTTGAAGTGCGATTTGTGGAGGAGACATGTGGAGCTGTGTGTACCGTACCAGTATGCAATGCTGATGGTCGCTGTACGGGAGGATGTACCATTGAGTTTCTCGGCGCGTGTGTACAACCATCAACGAGCAGTACCAGCAGCGGAAGTACAGAAATGGTGACAGCGGTGCCCACTGCCGCGGAGAGCGATGTACTCGTGTCCGACAATCAGATAACCGTTGGAGATGTTCATGCAGCAGCACCAACAGGCACATTGTGCGGGGATGGTAAAAAAGATGAAGGAGAACAATGTGATGATGGGAATCAGAATGCTTTTGATGATTGTCCGAATGATTGTCAGCTTGCCGTTTGCAGCGATGGTGTACGCGAAGGGCGGGAAGAGTGCGATGATGGAAACAGGAATGACTACGACCAGTGCCCCAATGATTGTCTTGTTCCCGTGTGTGGCGACGGAGTTCGTGAAGGAACGGAACAGTGCGATGATGGTAATCGCATCAATACTGATGATTGCCCCAATAACTGTCAGCTACCGTATTGCGGCAATAGCATTCGTGAGGGCAAAGAAGAATGTGATGACGGGAACAAGAATGATTATGATGGATGCCCCAATGACTGTGAATTACCCGTGTGCGGCGATGGCGTGCGGGAAGGTGTGGAAGAGTGCGATGACGGCAATCGCATTGATGATGATGGTTGTACCAATACGTGTCGGCTTGTGCGTTGCGGTGACGGCGTTGTACAGGGTGATGAGGAGTGTGATGACGGCAATAAAATAAACTCTGATTCATGCAGTAACACGTGTCAGCGTGCACGCTGTGGTGACGGTGTACAGCAGAGCGGAGAAGATTGCGACGACGGAAATCAGATCAATACGGATATGTGCACCAATGCGTGCACTGTCGCGATATGCGGTGACCGTATACTGCAGCAGAACGAAGAATGCGATGATGGCAATCGCAATGATCTGGATGAATGCCCCAATGACTGTCGTTTGCCTGTCTGCGGTGATGGCAAGCGCAAGGGCACAGAAGAATGCGATGATGGTAACCGTGATAATTATGACGAATGCCCCAATGATTGTCTGCTTCCTGTCTGCGGTGATGGCATTCGTGAAGGACGGGAACAATGCGATGATGGCAACCTTGTAGATACCGATGCCTGTCCGAACTATTGCCGTTTGCCGATCTGTGGTAATGGCATTTTGGAAGGCACGGAAGAATGTGATGATGGCAATGATGATGATGGAGATGGATGTACAAGCGATTGTATAAGTGAAGCAGTGTGCGGCAACGGCATTCTGGAGAGCGGAGAAGAATGCGACGGGGGAGCCGCATGCAGTGACCAATGTGCACATCTCACATTACTCATGACGAAGGAAGGAAGGGCTGCCGCTGGAGGCTTTGTTGTTGTGATCGTTATTCTCGGTATCGTGTTCAAAGAGAAATTCCTGGCTATTATCAAAGCGATTCTGCGCAGAGGTAATCACGATCCGGTATCGTTGGATGACATACCACTCGATGAACTAGAGATGCCATGGCATCGCTGGGATAATCAGTAATATTTCAGGCTATACAAAGTACGATGGAGTATGAAGCGCAATGAAAAATCATCATTGGTTTATGAAGAATCGTATGCTCTGATAAGTCATATCAATTGCAAAATACACAAATGTGCATGCAAAGACTTTGAATATGATTGGAACCACTTTTGGCTTTGAGAGTAGCGTTCTGAACTTGGAGAATAGGAAGGCAACAATCGAAGTGGAGCACAGCCATCCGATTTCTACTATGGCGAGAAAAATGAATGCCCCAAGATACATTTGTTCCCCAAGAAAAATTGCTTTCGGCACGCATACCGTGATCCAAAATGTCCACAGCACTCCATTAGCGAGGATCATTGCTGATATTTTCCAGAAGCCAAAATGTACTCGTTCTTCGGTGTCGATCTTTTTGATTTTCCAGATAGAATTTGCGATCCAAATGAGTATTCCTGCTCCAATAAAAGAGATACCTCTGAAGACTGCTTCAGAGAGATTCAGTGATGCCAAAAGCAGTAGGCTGATGAGAGCAACTACTGTTTCTGTGAACATTGCCATAAAAATGATTCGAAAACTTCTAAGCAAACTCGATTGCAGTATCTCAGTGAAAATCGCGGTTAGTACTGGTCCAGGGATCATTCCTCCGATGAGTCCTAAGACGAAGGCAGTGATCAGTTCGTCAATCATAGTGTTAAAGGAAAAAGCATGCGTATTTTGCAATTGCACCGGAGAATTATATCAGAGAGTTTGTACTCCGTTGCCTAAAAACGATTATACCGTTCGTACCTGCACGCTCGTGATAGGCGTCTCTTTTGCCTGAGCGTCAGAGAGCAGA
>JBAYNS010000023.1:0-12330 GCA_041678625.1 Candidatus Peribacteraceae bacterium | reverse complement strand
CGAATGGCATGGCTGTACCGTTCATCGGCGGTGATGAGTCCTTTCCAGTAGTAGTTATTGATGATACGAACCTGCTCATTGGCATCTTCCAGCAATGCGCCGCGTTCTGCGGGAACCTCGATATCGGAACTGGAAATGGAGATGCCGGATACCGTTGCATACTTGAATCCAATGTCCTTGATGCGATCGGCAAAATCAACGGTCTCCTGGCGTCCGACGGAATCGAGTGTGCGCCGAATGAGATTGGAGAGGACGCCCTTGGTCATGGTCTCGTTGACGAAACCTAAATCCTTGGGAACGATTTCGTTGAAGTGTAATCGCCCGACTGATGTTTCTATGATTTCCGTATTACCCTCTGCATCCGCCAGACGCACTTTTATCTTTGCCTGCAAATTCACACATCCTTGTTCTTCCGCCAGGAATGCTTCTTCCGGAGAACTGAAGATCATTCCTTCACCCTTTTTCTTCTCCAGAACCTTCGTGAGGAAGTAGCATCCCAGCACCATATCCTGCGACGGATTAATCACCGGATCGCCTGCGGAAGGTTTGAGAACGTTTGTGGTGGCTGCCATGAGCGTTGCCGCTTCTTCCTGCGCTTTCTGGGAAAGCGGTACATGCACAGCCATCTGGTCTCCATCGAAGTCCGCGTTGAATGCCGCGCACACAAGCGGGTGTACTTGAATGGCCAAACCTTCTACGAGCTTTGGCTTAAAGGCCTGAATACCAAGACGGTGAAGCGTCGGCGCACGGTTGAGGAGGATATATTTGTCTTTAATGACGTTTTCCAGAATGTCCCACACCTCTTTGCCGCCTTCCTGCACCAGACGTTCTGCACCCTTCACGTTGTGTGCAAGTTCATCGCGAATCAGATGCCCGATCACAAACGGCTTGAAGAGCTTCATAGCCATCTCTTTGGGGATACCGCACTGTCCGAGTTTCAAGCTGGGACCGACGACGATCACGCTGCGTCCGGAGTAGTCGACGCGCTTACCCAGAAGGTTCTGGCGGAAGCGACCCTGTTTTCCCTTGAGCATGTCTGAAAGACTCCTGAGCTTGCGGCGGTCACCGGCGGTAAAGAGTGTCTTTCCGGCGCGTGCCGAGTTATTGAGCAATGTATCAACCGCCTCCTGAAGCATGCGTTTCTCATTGCGGCAGATAACTTCCGGCGCACCGATGCTCATGAGCTTCTTTAGACGGTTATTGCGGTTAATCACCCTGCGATAAAGATCATTGAGGTCTGATGCGGCAAATCTGCCTCCATCCAGTTGTACCATGGGACGCAAATCCGGCGGAATCACCTGCAGACGCCGCAGAATCATCCACTGCGGCTTGATATTCGCCTTTTCCAGCGAGCTCACCAGCTTAATGCGCTTCATGATCTTTTTGAGTTTCTGACCGCTCGATTGGGTGCGGTCTTTCTGGAGCTGATCGATTGTTCCACTCAGATTGAGATTCGCAATAATCTCTTCCAGGGATTCCGCACCGGTACCGGCACGGAACACGTGTCCGAACTTCATATTCATTTCGCGGAATTTCAATTCCGAGAGCACGGCACTCACGTGCAGGTTCTTCAGATCATCAATTGCTTCGTGATGGTTGCTCTTGAGCATATCCGTCTTGTCCGCGAACTCCTTATCGAGTGCATCGAGTTGTTCGCGGGTGGCTTTGCTTTCCCCGAGTTGTTTTTTGGCATCTTCATACTCGCGCTTAAGTTGCCCGCGACGCGTTTCCATGGAGGCGTTGATTTCTTTTTCCGCTTCCAGTTTGGCATCTTCATCCACGGAGATCACGATATATGCGGCAAAGTACACAATCTGCTCCAGTGTCTTGATCGGCAAATCCAGAAGGAGCCCAATGCGGGAAGGAGAGCTGCGCAGGAACCAGATGTGCGTTACCGGAACCGCAAGGTTGATATGCCCCATGCGCTCGCGCCGCACGATGCTACGCGTTACTTCGACTCCGCACTTTTCACACACCACGCCCGAGTAGCGCACCCCTTTATACTTTCCGCAGAAACACTGAAAGTTTTTGGTCGGTCCAAAGATGCGTTCGCAGAAAAGCCCGTCCGGCTCCGCACGCTGCGTGCGGTAGTTAACGGTTTCCGGCTTGGTAACCTCTCCGCGCGACCACGCGAGGACATCCTCGGGGCTGGCGATGGAAAGGGCAATGGCATCGAACGAATCGGTGGCAGAAGCGGTTGCGCGCGGTGGCATAGGAAGAAGTGGAAAAAAATGCACGTACGAAAATCCGCAGCCGTTTCTGCTGATCGTCTGATTCAGAGAAAGCGACTTCGGTGATTTCCCATGAATTTTACCGATTACAATCGTACATGCAAGAAATGATTCCTCTTTTTTTCATTTTTCATTTCTCACTCCTCCCTTCCCAGTCCTTCGTCGATTTTCTGTTTACCTTCCTGAATCATTTCAACTCCTTGTTGTACAGCATCTGCACGCTTCTGTACCTCGTCTACACCCTGCTGCACAGTATCCTTTACAGATTTTGTGAGATCGACAACTGCTTCTAGGTGATCACGCGCCTGACCCACGGTGCCCGTTGCCGTCTCAGCAACGTCACCCCACAGTTTGAGCGCCTTTGCCTGACGCTCCTCTGTAGATGTGCACCCTGTAAACAAGAGCCCTCCTATAATGAGAACGAGGAGAAAACACGAGCCGGAGTTGAGCCAACTGCGCTGGGCGGGCATGCGTCTACAGGGAAGATTCTTCCGTGGGACTCTGAAGATCGTACTGTTTGAAGAGATTTTCGAATGATCCCCCCGACTCCTCTAGAGCCCGGGAAAGCATTTTTACCTCATCTTCTGCCAGATTGAGTGTTGTGGAAATGTTCGCTGTTGCTTCTTCTTCCCGCGGGGGCACTCCCATTTCTTCGGCACCGCGCAACGATGCATGGAGCACGATGAATGCGCTGCATCCGTCACATTTCAACTGAAGAATCATCGCATTACCAGCAACAACACGTACGGAAGAAAAGTCAACAGGAACGCGGCTCCCACACTGCGGGCATCGCATTTGTTTGTAGATGCGTTGGAGAATTTCTTGAAGCGTATGAGGGTCGATCTCCATTCACGAGTAGTATATCACGAATGTGTTGCCGCAACAAAAAAAGACTCTTCTTCTTTGTGAAGCGCGGGGCTTGTCCTGTACTTCACCCCGAACCCGCCTTGGCAGGAATCCTTTACTGATGACAGAGCTGTAGACAGCTTCACTTTGTTGCAATGGTTAAATGCGATACCATAATTCTGTGCCTTCGCCAATCCGCCAACATACATTCGCTCTGGTGATCGTCGCTGCTACCGTCAGCGCTGTCGCCATCAGCTCGCTTCAGCGTGCGCAGGTCACAACACAAACAGAGCCTGTACATGCGGAAATTGGCGTGGAACACACGTTGCCTCTTGCATTACAACTGGATGTGAGTGTACTGCACGGACACGGGCTTTTGGATGTGACACATGTCGGGGATGAGAATATCGCCCTGAGCGTTCCGGAAGAGTGGAAACGGCGGGAAGTCCGCAATGTTCCATTGCAAGCTGTTACTGCCGACGCACCATCCTTCGGCTTTGTCCGCTGGCACCTGCCAGCCGGAGCAACGGTTTCCTTCATGCTCCCCCGCTATCCACAGACTCTGCTCCTGCACAATCCTTCCAATGTGGAACTCAAAGTCACCATGGCGCGCGTTGATCTGGAAAAGAATACCGTTGAACGCGATGTCATCCTCATTCAGAATTCGCCGGTGACGCTCTGGTAAAAGGAGTGCTCCGTTTCTTTTTTCTTCTCCCGATACATGCAGCTCCTGCCGATTGTCACACCGATTCTTGCTGCCGATGATGCACTGACCGACATCCTTCTGGAACGCGCTTCCTTTGAGGAAGGAGATATTCTGGCGCTCTCTTCCAAAGCCGTAGCAACAACCGAGGGTGCTGCCATTGCCCTGGAAACCATTGAGCCAAGCGCGCAGGCCCGTGAGCTTGCCGCACAGTGCGGTCAGACTCCGCAGATGCGGCAGGCAATGCTCGATGAAACGGCACGGATGCACGGCACAACTGTCGGCCAGTGCCCGTATGCCGTTCTGACGGAACTCAGACCCGACGGACTGACACAGGGAACGATCATGGCGGCCAGCGCAGGGATCGACCATTCGAATGTTCCGGCGGGGTTTGTAGTAGGTTGGCCCCGGGATCCCGTAGCTTCCGCGCACAGAATACGCCAGGAACTCCTAGAGAAAACCGGAAAGAATGTCGCCGTGGTCATCACGGATTCCTGCTGCCGTCCGCGCCGCCTTGGTGTAGCTGCCATTGCCCTTACCGTGAGTGGCTTTGATCCGATCAGAGACATGCGCGGGCAGAAGGATCTTTTTGGCAAAGAGCTCCAGATGACGCAGGAAGCACTGGCAGACCAGCTGGCCACTGCGGCGAATATCCTGATGGGGAACGCGGGGCAATCGACTCCGGCGGTGATTATCCGCGATCACCATATTCCCTTCAGCGATTTTGAAGGATGGGTGCCGGGAATAGAGCCGGAAGAAGATCTGTTCCGAGGAGTGGTGTAAAAAGGGGTCAGTGGATAGGGATTAGTGGTTAGAAGGCAGGAAACAGTGATACAGGAACAGGAATGCGCTAGGATGAGCGTACATTCTGACCACTGACCACTGACCACTGACCACTGACTCCTGATCCCTATCGTATGAACTTCGTCGTCCTTTCCTCCTCCCGCGGCACCACCTTCCAAGCAGTCCTTGACCGCATGGCCGATGGCTCGCTCACAGCGCGCTGCCTGGGGCTCATTGCGGATCGGGAAGATCGCGGATGCGTGGAGAGGGCGCGCAACGCCAATATACCTGTGGTGATCGTGGAGCGTCGCAAAGGAATGAAGCGCGAGGAATACGACTTTCAGCTCGATCAGACTATCCGCGCCATGGGCGATGTGGAAATCATTGCCGCGCTGGGCTGGATGTTCATTCTCACTCCGTGGTTTGTACACCAATGGAGCGGGCGCATCGTCAATGTGCATCCGGCTCTCCTGCCAAAGTACCCCGGTGCACACGGCATTGAGGAAGCACTGAAGGACGGTGCCACGGAATCCGGCATGACCATTCATATCATTGATGAAGGCGTGGATACCGGACCTATTCTGCTGCAGAAAACCTGCCCCGTGCACAAAGATGATGATGCTGAATCACTCAAAGAACGTATCCAGGCACTGGAGAAGGAGTGGTACCCCACGGTGCTGCAGATGCTAGAGAACGGTACGCTTACGCTGCCGGCTTCTTGAGTTGCTGACGGATCGCCTGCGCCTCCTTTATCGATCGCCATGTTTAGTTTTCTCACCTTTGAGAGGAATGCATTTTGCCGTATGCTTGCCCAAGCATGGCTACTCCCCGTTGCCCGATCACCTGTACGTATAACGAACCCATTGCCCCAAATGTGCATATTCTACGGTTCACCAAGCCGGAAGATTTTACCTTTATTCCCGGGCAGTTTGTCCTCTTCTTTATACCGGATGTAGCGGACCCCAAAGTTGTGCAGCCGCGTGCGTACTCCATCGCCTCTGCTCCAGAGGAAGAAGACCTGCTTTTTGTTGTGCGCATCAAACCCAACGGGCATGCCGGCAAGTGGTTCAGCACGGTACTCAAAGAAGGGACAACCGTGGAAATGCAGGGACCTATGGGGAACTTCCTCATTGATCCGCAAAACACCAAAGACATCCTTATTATAGCAACGGGTGTGGGCATCTCCCCTTTCCGCTCGCAGATCCGTTCCGCTCTGAGCTCCGGCGATACGCGCCGCATTGACCTGATCTGGTGCACCTATAATGAGAAGGATATTTTCTGGGATGACGACTTCAAATCTCTGGAGAAGCAGTACCCCAACTTCTTCTTCCATATGATGCTCTCTGAGCCTTCCGCAGAGTGGAAAGGCCCAACGGGTCGCGTACAGAAACTCATTCCTACTATTGAGCACTTAAATGAGAAACAGATCTACATTTGCGGCAATCCCGCCATGACCTCTGATGTCAAACGGCTGTGCCTGGAAGAATGGGGATTCGCCAAAGAAGACGTGCATATTGAAGGGTATATTTAAGGGAACCTCTGAAAAACTCTGGCTTCTGTCATGGTGAGATCGCTCGAACCATGTACAGAAGCCAAAATGTCTATCCTTCGAGCGGCCTCAGGATGACATTTTGGTAATTTTTCAGAGTTCCTAAAGTTGCTTGCCGATGGTTTTTTGCCGCACCCACGAAGGACCGCTGCTTGAGAAAATCTGGAACACTACCTATCAACCATTCACCACTTTCAAAAACTCATCAAAGAGGTAATCGGCATCTTCCGGCCCGGGCGTTGCCTCTGGGTGGAACTGAACGGAGAAGAACTTTCCTGATTCGTGACGGATGCCTTCTACCGTTCCGTCATTGGCATTGGTAAACCACACCTGCCATCCGGCAGGCAGTTCTTCTTTGACGGCAAAGCCGTGGTTCTGTGATGTGATGATGCACTTATCTGTCTTTTTGCCCGCAGCATCGTGCTCAATGCACGGCTGGTTCACCCCGCGGTGACCGTACTTGAGTTTGTACGTATCGCCACCAATCGCAAGCGCCAGAATTTGGTTGCCCAGACAAATACCGAATGTGGGAATCCCCTTGCCGATACTCTTGGCCACCTGCGCGATAGTCGCTTTGCACATCTTGGGATCACCGGGACCGTTGCTCACGAACACCGCGTCGTACGCAAGATCAGAAGCATCCAGATCAAAATTCCACGGCAGACGATGCACGCACACACCGCGTTTGAGGAAGGAACGCAGAATGTTGTTCTTAATTCCACAGTCGAACACGGCAACCGTTGCGCGCGGTTTACCGCCGCGCATTGCCGAATCTTCCGGCTGATACGTTTTCACTTCTTTACAACTCACCTCATCCACAAGATTCCGCAGATTGGGATCCTCTATCTGCACTGACTCCTGACCACTGACCACTGATTCCTGACGTATGCGTCCCAGCATCACCCCGTGTTCGCGGAGCTTCTTGGTAAGCGCACGCGTATCCACTCCGGTAATCCCGGGAATATTGTGGTGCTCCAACCAGCGCGAAAGCGAACTGACCGCATTAAAGTGGCTGAACTCTTCACTCGCCTGTGCCACCACCACCCCGCGCACCTGCACGGCCTCGCTCTCAAAATTCTTACTGAATCCCCACGCATTATGTTCCGCCCCCGGCACGCCGTAATTGCCAATGAGCGGGTACGTGAAAACCAAAATCTGCCCGCGGTAACTGGGATCCGTAAGGCTTTCCACATATCCCGCCATTCCCGTGTTAAAGACAACTTCTCCATCGGAATTGCACTTTGCGCCAAAGGATTCCCCTTCAAAGGTTGTTCCGTCGGAGAGGATGAGCTGTGTCATTTCCGGTGCAGGATACACAAGATATGCCCCATTTCCCACTGATTTTTGTTTATTGACTTTTTATGATAAAAATATCATAATATTAATACTCAGGGCAATTGTGCCTCTGAGTGGCAAACCAGCACTTCGCTGGTTGTAGCCGTTCTTGATCCTTCACAACGAGGAGCTACGATGATGGAAAATTTGAGTGTGTTACAGCTGTTTTTTGGGTTGATCCTGGCATTGGTGTTGTTCGCCCTCCTGGCGCTCAAGAATCCCATCAAGCCGAAGGATGGATTCTCTTGGAACTGGGCGTCCTGGGTCGGAACCGTGTTGTTGATTCTGGGCTTGGTCTACGCTGGATGGCTTGCCATTTGGGCGAGTCCTCCAGAGGACTTGTTGTCCCGGGAGAAAACGCAATTCCGTTGCCTCAATCGTGAGAAAACGGAGTGGACACTGACCGTGCCCGCCGAAAAACTGGAGCTGGAACAGGCTCTGCTGGATTATTACCTGACACAGGTTGGGCCGGGCTATACGGCCTTTGAACCCACTGTCGAGGTGATTAAGATCTCTCGACGGCGCTACTGGCCGCACGAGAAGTTGATTGACTTTTTCAGCATGGCAGGCAGCGTAACCGGAAAAGCCACGCCAGTTGGTGATGGTGAGCCGGTAGAACTGACCATCCCCTTAGAGCCAAGCTGCTGCTCGGCAAAGGAGTTGATGGTACGGGTTCGTGCCTTCGAGGGTACGACCGCAGCTACTGCCAGCAGTAGCAGTACTCCTTCTCCTGTAACTACAGGAGTAGCACCGATCATCACCCCTCTGGTGAAAGATTTTCCCATCGGGAAGCTCAAGCACTAGCACCAAAGCTGTGTGATGTGTGAAGCAAGAACGGTGTAAAGCCGCCCGACCAATAACCTTCGGGTTACTATGGTCAAGGGCGGCTTTTTTAGAGTCCCATTTTATCCGTAACATAATCCACTTTATCCTCCAACCAGCCGACGTCCGGCTCTTTCGCTATTGCACCAACTACCTCAAACCAGTTGCGATTCGCGTACTTGGTTTTGGCAAGTATAAGGCCATCGTTCGCAAGCCGTTTGTAGATTTCACGTGCTTCACCATCGGGGATATCGTCATACGATCCACCGGCCCGTGCTTTTTCTACCTTTTGGTGGTCGCGCGGATGTTCCGCAGCGCCAATCAGATAATAAACATGTGCCATAAAGTCGCCGAGCTTTACATTTGCGGACATGAGCCGGCGAATGATGTTCTTGACTTCCCCGGAAGCCTGATATTTCTGAATAATGGACTCTATCAGCGGTGAACCCTTTCTTAAGTTAAGAGTACCGCCCTTTGCGCCGTCAGATAGCGAAAATGACGAAGAGATCGTGCCCATTTCCACAAGCGAGATGTAGCCAAGTGCTTCCACTTCTGGACCAACATCCTCACCGGCTACTTCTGTAAAGAATTCCGTATATGTTCGCAAAACTGATTCCGAGAGTTCCGGTTCCGCCATCAGGAATCTGCCATATTTCTGAGGAGCTTTGTCAGCAGTATCAAACCAGCCTTCCACCTTCTCCAATCCATCACCAATCCCCGTTCCTTCTACCATTTTTCTGCCTCCCAGAAGATAGAATCCCAGCACACATGCTATTGGTGTTCCCACCCATTTCTCAAAAGCTGACTTGTCCTTACGGAAGAGCGTACGAAACAACAGATAGCCACCGGCTCCAATAATCAAACCTTTCTGCCACGTTTGTAATCCTTTAAAGTTCTTGCCCAGCGATTCAAAGAGCCCTTTGTCTTTGAGGACATCAATCCTTGAACGCATGCGTTGCTGCAGAGCCGTTGCCTTTTCTACAACATCATCCTGTTCCTTTTTCATATTCTGATACTTTTCCGTCATAGTTTTTAAATGCGGCTCGGTAATCAGTCCACGCTGCAATGCAGTGGCGAACTGTGTTTTTTCTACGGTAAGCTCCATTTTCATTTCTGCCACACTTGCACTGGTTATTGGTGTTATCGTTGGATGATCCTTCAGCGTTTTTGCAAAATCTGCAAAGGCGCGGGGAGTCAGCTCACCTGAAAGATCATCTACGTATTGTTTTGTTAATTCTGCATTTACGAACCCCTCTACCTCATCTACGCGGAGTGGATCGATAGTGAGACCACCTGTACTTGGGTCTTCCCCACGCATTTTCATACCGACACATTGAAAATACTCAAGAAGCTGCTTTTGTTTCGCGGCATCTGTTCCGTTAACCACGGCAGAGATGTTATCCTTCCCAGCCTTTTCTACCATAACGGGAAATCGTTCCTCCAGAAACTCAATGAGCAATTGTTTGCGCACGTCCGGCTCAAGCCTATCCAAAATATTCTGCGGCAATGCAATCAGTACATCTGAATCTGAATCAATGGCTTCGTGACTCAACATTGTGGGATCATTCCAGGCGCTCCACCACACAGATTCATCAAGGAGCTTAGACATCTCAAACTTATTGTCATCCGGATCCCAACCCGGTTTTCCCTTCACTAATTCAATCGCATGTGCAATGGCTGTGGAAGGGGTATTCACCACCTGCATGGATTCACTCAGTTCTTCCATGTCTGTACGCCGGCAGAGCCTCTGCTCCGCAAACGGAATGAATTTGATGTGGTTGTACATGGGATGTATGTGGATTTTCATGATAATTGTACCATAAAGGAGTTATCTGATCAAGATGGAGGAGGCTCGTTGCTTCTTGGCCCCGCCCCGCCATCACGCTTGGTAAAGAAATCGATGAATGATTCCACAGGCCGTACATATGGGGATTCCCCTTCGGGAATTGCGGGTCGCTTGGTAAAGAAATCATACACTGCGCCACCTGCTCTGCGCACAATGCCTTTTTTGGGCTTTGCGCCCGGAGCTGTGGCGGCAAGCTGTGGCCGCTTGGTAAAGAAATCTTTAATCCTTCCAAAAAATCCCCTCTTCTTTGGCTGTTCCACTGCAGCCGCGCCGGCGGCGGCTGCCTCTGTTCCAACATTAGCTGTTGCTTCTGGTTTCTTTTCTTCTGTGTCTGTTGCTCCCTCTCCTTTTTTCTCTTCTCCTTTTTCTTCCGATTCTGCTTTTTTCTGCAATGCATCTGCTGCGGACTTATCCGCAAGAATGACATTTTGCATCTCCTGAACCAGCTGATCCCTGCGCTCCGGTTCCAGATTCATACCGCTGTATTGGGTACGAATCAGTTCATTGAGTACATCGCGTGCATCTAATCGACCGTTGGCGCCGGCAACAGCCTGATAGCGCATGTAACGATCGGCGCGGGAACGCAAATCATCATTGGCAAGCCAATCGCCAATGGGATGATCTTGTCCTGCAAATGTTAAATTTGTATTGGCGCCACAGCCCGCCACAATCGTAGCACCACCTTGAAAATTCTCCGCATGATCAGGAGCAAACGTATAATGCACGGCTGGTTGTCCTGATGCTGTTATCAAACCTCCAGAAAGTCTTTGGATATCGCGCAGACGTTGCCCTAATTCACGACGACGCCCTTCCAATGTTTGTATTTCCTTTCGTGCCACATTGATATTATCTGTGTGCTCTTTGATCTCTTCCTGATGCTGCTGCCGATATGCCATAGCAACCTGCGGTGTTGGGGGCATTCCACTAAGAATAGTGTTCCGATGTGTCTCGTTGTCATGAACAATATCCATTTGTGCTTCGATCCTTCCACCTGTTCCAGGTGTTAACGGCGCGCGTGTACCAATACCTCGGTACTCTTCACCGCGAATCTGATCATAAACCGCCCGAATCTGCATAAGAATCCGCAAATTCGTAAGCTGGGCATTGTTTGTTACACGCTCAAACACCGGATTGAGCGCCGCCTGATTATTGGCAAAAACATGGTTGTAGAGATATTCAATCATCTGTGCATCCGTCGAATTGGGATTGCGCACCAGATTATTCAACTGTATTCCATTTACTTGCATTTGATCAGGAAGACGTCGATTACCTCTAAGGGCATTCCAAATTCCGGTTCGGGTTTCTGTTTCTATAAGCTTGTGAACTCCTACGCCCGATGCAACCAGCGTATCAACGGCACGATCCCGAAATCCTTCCCGGTTGCGACGCCATTCTTTCGACAAATCATCCAGCTTTATTCCAAGCAACTCAGCAATCTGCGTGCGGGACTTCACGCTTATACGATCAAGATCCTCAAAAACTTGTTCATAAACACTGCGCGCTTCACGCCGCGTTTCAGGAAGCATATTTTCAACTTGCGGCTGCTCCTGTTCCGCATTGTCATCCGGTGTACTACCAGTATTCGTAGCCATCGAATTAGTATAGCAGAAACTCCCCTCTTTGAAAAGAACCTTTCTGGTGTTTAATTCTCCTAAATAAAGGCTGTGTTCCAATGCACAGGCCAGCTATTGACTTATTCCGATTTAACAATATATTATTACTTTCTTATGTCACCAGACCGAGATAGCGGCACTAAACTGATGGATAATATTTTTGGAGGAGTACCAAACAATATTTTCACATCAGACGATGGCGTGCGCATTAAAGCTCTTAACGATATCAACGCAGGGCTTGATAGGCACAATGAATTAATGAATCGATCACTAGCCGTATCATCGGCTCCGCCGACTATCATTCAGGAATATCTGCCGGCACCGGAAGTTTATATTGATACTAGCGGACTCGAGATTGCCCAATACGAAACAACAAGAAAACTTGAAGGGGTTCTGGATGCTCAGAGAAAAATCTTAGCAACAGCTTCGGAACACACGCCGCTCTTTAAGCAAATGATCAGTAATCAAGGTTTTTCTTCTCAACTGCTTGCCACAGGGAATCAGATTGGGGCACAAGGGAATCAACTGCTTGCCACAGGGAATCAGATTGGGGCACAAGGGAATCAACTGCTTGCCACAGGGAATCAGATTGGGGCACAAGG
>JBAYNS010000022.1:0-12507 GCA_041678625.1 Candidatus Peribacteraceae bacterium | reverse complement strand
GGGAACTCGCACGCTGCTGTTCCTCTTCATCCGGATCGGCAGAAGTAATGATTTCGCCGGTAATGGTAATAGGATTCGTAAAGTATTTGTTGAAACCGGGCCACGCGCGAAAGCCTCCCATGAAGATCGTAATAGGTAGAAAAACTACGCGCCGCCAACCCCGGGCAAGCTGCACATAGGCAAAGAAATTCCTGTAATTCCCAGAAATCGTAGAAAATCCCCTGCCCAGAAGAGGTAGAAAGCGCAAGGCTCTGCGACGAAAGGAACTGCCTATTGGTCGCAGGCAAACCTGCACATGTGCGCGCATTCCTGGCGCCGGATAGCGTGCAAGCGCGGAAGTAATACCCGCAATGGGATCAACGTTGGCGCGCGTGAGGAGATCATCGAATTGCGGATGACGCTTGATGGGATACACTTCGGCATCGTCGAGTGTGAGCTCGGCAGTTACAACTTCCTCGCCATCCTTGAGTGTAAAAGGATCTTCGTAAAGCTGTTCAATGTCCCCATCGGGATACTGTGCATAGAGCTGACTTTCAGCCAGGCGCACACCGCGATCAGAACCACGAACAAAGAACCCGATTTTGCCGTTTTTACCCAAGCCGACTTCTAGGGACAGATCTCCTTGCGAACCGAGGAGTGAGTGCAATGCGGCAACCGCCGGCTCCATGTAGAGCGGTCCGCGTTCGTTTTCCTGTGCGGCACGGATGCGTATGAGTGTTTCTGACATGAAGGAGAAGGCAACGGGGAGAAGCGGTTATCAACCCCGACTTTCGTATGAACAGAGAAGATCAACAACAATATCGAGTGCAACGGTATTGTACGCATAATCCATGCGCATCGGTCCAAGAATACCAATGGCACCGCGGAAGTCGCGTACGGCATATTCGGTCACCATGATACTGCAGCTTGGAATATTTTTGAGTATATGATCATCGCCGATGTAGTAACGCACTTTGTCATCCACATCCACTTGATCCAGAAGGGTATCGAGTTTTTCTTCCAGCAGTTCCGCAACATCACTGGCAAGAGCGGGATTTGCCTGGAACTCAGGCTGTTTAAGGACATTGCTCAAACCAAGATAGTACACGCGATCTTTATGAGGGACTGTTGCAAAGGCAACGTTGGGGCTCATATGCGCAAGGAGCGCCACAGCTTCATATGCACGCTCCTGATCCTTGCGCTGAAAATACTGTTCACGCAGGGAATTGAAACGGCGAAGCACCGCTTTTTCCTGCACAGAGGGCTCCATGCAGTCTTTGACGTATGCACGATATCCCTTGGCCGTGGGAACGCGCCCAGAGGAAATATGCAGTTGTTCCAAAAATCCCTCATCTTCTAAAAGAACCATCTGATTGCGGATCGTTGCAGATGAGCAGGAGAAATCCCCCGATGCAAGCAAGCTTTTGGAGCCAACGGGCAAAGCTGTTGCAATGAACTGGTCAATGATCGCGACGAGCAGCTTGCTCTGGCGTTCGTTCATAGTGCAATTATAGCACTCTTACAGGAAGAGTGCTACTGACCATTTCAGTCTATAGGAGAGGTTTCTAACTGTATATCAGGTACAAGCGTCCGTATATCCTCTACAAGAGCATCAATAGCTGCAGCTAAAGCTGCAGGAACATGATAATTCAGAGCAGTACCACCATGTTCTTTCTCAGAACCCAGCACCCCCTGTGAAACAACTGGCTGTAATGCCTTCTGCACCGCCAGAACACGGCCTGCATGATCTTCAACCTCTTCGGTGCCATCGCGAGGGATGAGAAATCTGTAACGCATAATGGAAGCAGTGGAATAAAAATAGAGAAAGCATACGGAGAAACCCACGAACATATATCAGAATTACTCTTGGTCTTTTTTTTGTTTGCCGGCAGCCATTCGCTTGCGGAAGCGTTCTACGCGCCCGCCCTTCATTTCTTTACGCTGTTTGCCGGTATACACAGGATGGCACTTTGAACATATCTCCATAGAGATTTCCGGCATTGTCGATGGGATAGCAAAGACTGCACCGCACGTAGAGCACGTCGCTTTTGCATCCTGATGCATCTGTGGGTGGATACCGGTCTTCATAGCGCAAAGAGTGTACAGGGAGAAAATGTGTTTGCAAGAATCTGAGGCGCTTTTTCTCACGCAATTTATCGGCGCTTTTTGGCGGCTTTCTTAGCCGACTTTTTGGCAACCGGCTTCTTCTTGGCGGGCTTCTTTACCACTCCTTTCTTAGCAGGCTTCTTTGGGGGAAGTTTCTTCAATGGTTTTTTAGCAGGTTTTTTTGCTGCAGGTTTCTTGGCAGGCTTTTTTGCGACAGACTTTTTGACAGGTTTTTTTGCTATAACTTTTTTAGCAGTCTTCTTTGTGATCTTCTGCACTGGCGGTTTCTTGGCGACAACGTTCTTTTGAACTTTGGGAGCAGACGGTAATTCCCGTAGATCAGCTTGTTGCTGCACAGCAGACGATTTTTCCACACTCTTTGCCACAGAAACTGGAGCAGCAATAGGAGCGCCAACGCGGGCTGCGCGCTTTACGCGGCGTTCCTCTTGCTTAATGCGTTCCACTTCTTCTGTCCGCGTTTCTGCTGCAGCTTCCTGCACTGCTTCTTCGCTCTCTTTATCCTCCATCACAACACTCATGGATGCGACTTTGTCACGCGCTTTCAGACGCATGATAATCACCCCCTGCGTGGCACGTCCGCGGGAAGGAATGTCGCTGAGCTTCATGCGGATTGCCTGCCCCTGTTTACTCAGACATAAGAGATCGCCTTCATCCCCTTCCTGCAATACGCAACCACCAATCACATCGCCCGTCTTGGCAGTGAGTTGTGCCGCTTTTACACCGGAACCTCCACGTCCCTGAAAACGGTATTCCGTTACCGGCGTCATCTTCCCCAATCCATTTTCCATCACCACCAGAAGTTTGCTCGTTCCCGGATTGTCGATCACAGCTGCTTCAACCACGTGATCACCAGCTGACAGGCGAATGCCGCGCACGCCTGCGGCGGCGCGCCCCATGGAACGCGCGTCCTCCTCTTTAAAGCGGATTGCCTTCCCTTTATGGGAAAGGAGGAAAATCTCGTTCTTTCCATTGGTTGCCACCACCCACCGGAGTTCATCCCCCGATGGTACCTTCTGCGCAATGAGTCCACTTCTGCGGATATTCTCGAACTGGTTGAGTTCCGTGCGCTTTACGGTGCCCTGCCGCGTGACGAGGAAGAGGTGTGTCTTATCGGTAAGATCTGCTTTCAGAATAGCCGTGACCCGTTCCTCTGGCTGCAATTGAAGCAGATTCACAATTGCCTGCCCCTTGGCAACGCGGGTCCCCTGTGGCAATTCGTAGGTCGGAATTCTGAAGACGCGACCCGTATTGGTGAAGAACAACAAATCATCGTGATTCATCACATGCAGAAGAGACATGATTTCATCATCGTCTTTGGTTGTCATGCCTTTCACACCTTTCCCGCCGCGATTCTGCGCCCGGAACTGCATGGGACTTAAGCGCTTCACATAGCCGGTGCATGTGAGCGCAACGATCATGGGAGCATTGGGGATCGTGTCCTTGGCACTGAATTCTCCAACAGCATGCTTCACAATCGTCGTGCGTCGTGCGTCGCCATACTGCGCCTTGATCTCTTCTAGTTCTTTCTCGATGATGCCATCAATCTTTTTAGGATCTTTCAGAATGATTTCGCACTCGGCGATGAACTTCTTCTTCTCGGCCAGTTCATCCTCGATTTTCTGACGTTCCAGACCGGCAAGCGTCTGCAAGCGCATCTGTAGAATGGCATCTGCCTGCAGTTCAGAGAGTTTGAATTTCTTTACCAGGTTTTCTTTGGCGATCTCTTTGGTCTCACTCTTTTTAATTGTTTCGATGACTTTATCAATGTCATGAAGTGCCACGACCAATCCCTCAAGAATATGGGCGCGTTCCTTGGCCCGATCCCGATCAAAGGTGACACGGCGACGCACAACCGTACGCCGGTGATCAATGAAAATCTGCAAGAGCTCCTGCAAATTCAGGAGTCGCGGCTGGATACCGTCCGCAAGAGCAATGACGTTATAGCCAAAGCTCGATTGCAATTCCGTATGCTTGAAGAGTTGGTTCAAGACCTTTTGAGGATAGCTGTCTTTCTTGAGCTCAATGATGATGCGAATGCCTTCCCGATCTGATTCGTCACGGATATCGGAAATCCCCTGGATGACCTTGTCCTGCACAAGACGAGCCATCTTCTCAATCATCGTTGATTTGTTCACCTGATAAGGAATCTCTGAAACTCTGATGTGATAGCGCCCGCCTTTTCCTTCTTCGATCTCCGCTTTACCACGCATAATAACGGACCCGCGACCTGTCAGATATGCCTGCACAAGCGTCTCCCTGTTATACACAATGCCTCCTGTGGGGAAATCCGGCCCTTGAATAAATTGCAACAAATCTTCCACCGTTGCCTTGGGATTACTAATCAGATGCATAGTGGCATCGAGCACTTCATTCAGGTTGTGAGGCGGAACATTCGTTGCCATACCCACCGCAATACCAACGGTTCCATTGATCAGGAGATTGGGCACCTTTGCCGGAAGAACAACAGGCTCCTTGCGGGACCCATCGTAATTCGGACGAAAGTCCACGGTATTTTTCTCGATATCCTGGAGAACTTCATCGGTAATCTTCTCCATTTTTACCTCGGTGTAACGCATAGCCGCGGCACCATCTCCATCAATGGAGCCAAAGTTTCCCTGTCCACGTGCGAGCGGGTAGCGCATGGAGAATTCCTGCGCCATTCGCACGAGCGCCTCGTAAACAGCCGAATCACCATGGGGATGAAACTTTCCAAGCACCTCTCCTACAATGAGTGCTGATTTGCGGAACTTTGCTGATGACCGCAAACCTAACTCATGCATAGCAAAGAGAATGCGACGATGAACGGGCTTGAGCCCATCACGGGCATCAGGCAATGCACGGGAGACGATCACGCTCATGGCGTAATCCAGATAGCTTTCTTCCATCTCCGTCACAATCGCACGCGGCGCTATACGGCCGATGGCCGATAGGGTTTCCCCTCCCCCTTCTAAGGGGAGTTGTTCGGGAGTTTCAGCAGATGGATTTTCTTCGTTCTCGGGCATAAGAGGAAAAACGTGTCCCAAAGATGATACCGATTTTTCCGCTTAACGGAAGGGGGCATTTGCAAAGAATCCTGAAAAATCCTGCAACCCCCGTTTCATCAGGCATCACCTCTGCTAGGGTATAGCGCGATGCTCTCTATTGTTGCCACTCCTATCGGGAACCTGGGCGATATCACTCTGCGCGCTATTGAGACGCTTACAACGTGTGATGCCATCGTATGCGAAGATACGCGGGTGACAGGATCGCTGCTCCACCACCTCAAGATTCCCAAAAAGGAACTCGTAAGTCTGACGAGTTTCACCGACGATGCAAAGGTAGAGTGGCTTTTAAAACGCCTGGAGGAAGGTGAGAATATTGCACTGGTAAGCGATGCGGGAACTCCTGGCATCTCTGACCCTGGGTACAAACTGGTAAGCCGCGTGCGCGACCGTAACTTCACCGTGGAGGTTATTCCCGGCCCGGCGGCATTTCTGGCTGCACTCAGCGCAAGCGGTCTGCCGATCAATCAGTTTTTGTATCTGGGATTTCTTCCTGTAAAGAAGGGGCGCAAGACACTCCTGCAATCATTGAAAGATGAAAAGCACACAATCGTTTTCTACGAATCCGTGCACCGTATCGAAAAGACACTTACAGAACTTGCTGAAGCACTTGCAAGCCAACCAAATCGCCCTGTAGTCATCGCACGGGAACTCACCAAGATGCATGAAGAAGTCATCCGAACAACCGTGGCAGATCTCCCGAATGTTGCAGGAACCATGACAAAGAAGGGAGAATTTGTTATTATTCTGGGACCAATACGCTAATCCCCTCGCTATTAAACGGACGTGTATATGCACGAGCTGCTTCCTCTATCTGATCAGAATAGAGACTCTCTTCCGTCCGGCGCCAAATTGCGAGCGGGTTAAAATTGTTCCCTGGTGGCACCGTAGCATCTAAGATTTGTCGAGCACACAACGTAAATTCCTCTCCGTACCCTCGGAGCGTAAGTTCAAGAAACTTTTGCCTTTTTTCATCGTTCCTTTCTGCGCTTGACCCCTCGATGGTCGCACTTGTTTCCACTGCCATACCGGCCATGATAGAACACAATGCAAGAAGTTCAACAAAACAGAATTGACTGTGCAGTAGTCAAAGATTGAAGCATCAAATCGTCTTTGTGCCCTCATCCGCATTTTGCGGAGGCGGAGATGGTGTACCTAAATCCGCAGAAGACTCCTCTTCTGCCACCTCTTGCGGCGATTGATTGGCACACGCCTCCTGAATGCGTGCTGCAGTACCCCGCATACCATCTAAATAGGGATTACTCATAGCCGCCCAAGGCGGTTGCACGACATCTTCCTCTTCATCAAAATGCTCATCAAATGGATTCACTGCCAGAGGAGTCTCAGACGCAGTCTTCGCCAGTTGCACTTCTGGAGGTATTGCAGGAGAAGCATGAACCAATGGCGTCTCAGGTGTAGAAGGCATGAGTGCGGCAGTATATGCGGAAAACCTCTGTGCTCAAGCAAAAGAGAGCAAATATCTGCACCCTAAACCCTCTTGCCCACCGAAGCCTCGTCCCGCGAAGGCGAGAGGGCAAAGGCGGGAACCCTATTCACCCAGTATTCCCCTGCCCACCGAAACGTAACGCGCGTAGGTGGGAATCCCTAATCCCCAGTATTCCAATCCCTAATCCCCAGTATTCCCCTGCCCACCGAAGCGTAACGCACGTAGGTGGAAGCCCTAGCCCTATTTCCTCAGCGGCCCAATTTCCAGCAAGCGCGATGGCACAATCCGCCAGCGTGTGAGTGGTACGTTGATGAAGAGAATACCAAAGACCACAAGCGTCATGCTCCAGAGAGCAAGCGACGTGAGGTGTTCGCCGAGGATGGTGCTCGCCGCAATGATGGCAAAAACGCGCCCCGCCGCCTCCACAAGCCCCACGTCGATCGCCTTCACTTTGCGAATGGCGCCAAAGAATAGGAAGAACGGGGTAATGAAACACAGAATGGGGATAGCCAGCACCAGCCAGATATTTTCCGGAGCAGTCAGCAGGCGCATGCTCTGCGGATCAACGAAGAAAATGACACATCCCACAATCAGCGCGCTGAGCAGAGTCCGCACAAGCACAACTGAATCCAGATGACGATGGACGATGTACTTTTTGTGCGTAATAGTAGAGAGCGCGCCAAAGAGCGTGGATCCAATGATGAATGGTGCACCATCACCAAAGTGAACACTGCGGATATCGGGCCACAGAAGTACTGTCATACCTGCCAGAAGAAACAGACTCCCGATAACCGTCTGTCGCGTAAAGCGCTCTTTGAGCATTAGGATGCCAAAAACCACAACGAAGAAGGGAAGCGTGCTGCTCAGGATCAACGCTTCGGAAGCCTCAACCGCCTGCAGACCCGTAAAGAAAAGAACTGGTGCCAGTACACCTCCGGCGATTGTAGAGACTGCCACACCAAAAACATCACGCCGTGTCATGCCCCAGCGCGCTCCGGATTCCAGTGCAATGTATTCATGTACCAGAAGGACGATGCTCACGATGATGAGCGTGGTGAAGTACAAAATGAGTGGTGTCCATCCGCGTGCGTAGAGCACTTTGGAGAACACCGGACTCATGTTAGAGAGAATGACTGCCAGAAGCATCTGTGCAAGAGCAAACTGGCGAATGGGCAATCGGGAAAACATCACACGTAATGATAGGGAAGAATGACGCAAAAGAAAAAGCTTCCTTTATGGAAGGATACTCAGAGGATTGATATTCACTCCGTTCTTAATGATTTCAAAATGCAGATGTGGGCCGGTAGTTGTGGGGCCGGCACCATGTGTGCCCGGTTGTCCACCGGAAAGTCCAATGCGTTCTCCGGCGACAACATCCTGACCTGCACTGACGGAAATCGTTGAAAGATGACCGTAGAGCGTTGCATATCCGCCACGATGTCCGATGAGCACATAGGAATATCCATGTGCTCCTCCGTCGCGTGCCAGGAACACCACGCCATCAGCGGAACTGACAACCGTGCTCCCCTGAGCAATGGCAATATCCGAACCGCGATGCGGAATACCAAAGAACTTCTGATAGTCGGGATCCATGAACCCTGCAGAAATTCTGCCATACGCCGGCCAGGTGAACTGCGGCGTGTATGGGACAATTTCTCCGGTGGAATGTTCCCCGGGCTGCGGAGCCAGAAGGCCCTTTTCAATGAGTTTGCGCTCGGCGCGTGAACGCAGGCGCGCATCAATACGCGCAAGATCCGACTGAAGTCGGAGCACTTGCGCATGGACCTCCGCCCATACGCGTTGGGCGGCATCCTGAACCGTGCCACCTACAGCATACTGCGCACTATGAATGTCATCCTGAATGCTCGCATACTCTTCCTGAAGTTCACGGTGCTGTTCTTCAAGCTGTATGAGTTCTGCAATATGCTCTTGCGCATCAATGAGATCATTGATGAGACTCACCCGCGTCTGTCGCAACACCCGCACTTGCGTGTCCTGCTCGGTAATACTGCCGAGAGAAGCAACCAGCAATTGCTTGAGTAGGCGGGAAAGGGCCTGATCGCCTTTGGGCGCATACACAGCGGTGCGCGCCTGCAGAAGGCGTACAAAAGGAACAAAAGATTCGCGTTCTGTATCCACCGTTGCCTCGCGCTGCTGCACATCCCAAAGATCAATATTATAAAGCGAGCCTAGTGTTGCAAGGTCTTCGCGGCGCGATGCAATCTGCAGGCGCAATCCGCGCTTCTCGCGGGCGATTTCCTGCAATGCTTTCTCTGCTTCCGCAACATCAACTGTACTCCCCGCAGAGACGCGCGTTCTCACCTGATAACGATGCGCCGCCTGCTCAATGGCAGCATCCAGCTTTTCAGCTGCTTCATGATGCGCATCCATTTCCACAATTGCCAGCGTTGAGAGTGGCAAGAGCAACGTAAGGAGCACCGCCGTGACGATGAGACGCTGAATGGTGTGCATTTCTCATTATTATAGCGGAAAATGGCATGCAACGCGACTAAGTGGAACCAATGCTCATACAGCAAAGCAACCAAGGATAATAATCCTTGGAATCCTTGGTTGCTTTGGAATTTTTGGCTTCCACCACATCCTCTACACCTATCATCTACATCTGCTAAAATACATTCCTATGATCTCCCTCTTACGCGGTACCATCAGAAAAAATTCACGCGGAGTTGTGACTGTTGATGTGCGCGGCGTTGGCTACGCGGTGACTGTGCCGTTGAATGTGTGGGAGCAACTGAAAGAGGGGGCGCAGGAAGAATTAACCATCGTGACATTCGTGCGCGAAGATCGTTTTGATCTCTTTGGTTTTTTGGATTCTGCGAGCAAAGCACTGTTCATCGCCGCAATTGATATGCCGGGCATTGGCCCAAAGCTGGCACTGGAAATTTGTGCAGTACCACGTCATATCCTCCTGACCGCTATCGAAACGCAGGAAGTGGGAATGCTGACTGCTATTAAAGGTGTAGGGAAGAAAACAGCGGAAAAACTCCTTTTGGATCTGAAGAATCTGATGGAAAAGCAACCAGAAATTTTCGCAAAAAAGCACGGCGATCCCGGCTCTGGTGCAGAGTATGATCAGGACGCTGTTGATGCGCTCACAACGCTGGGATTTGATGTACCTACAGCGCTTTCTACACTCAAGAATATTCCGAAAGAATTGAAAACTTCCGAAGAACGTGTTGCAGCAGCGTTGCGTACTCTCTAATTCCTATTCCGTCCTATGCTTCACCTTGATATCTCCGCAACACTGGCAAAAGCCATTACTCCTTCTCTGGGAATCCCCGAGCAGGAAATCAATGCCCTGCGTACATCATTGCGGCGGTACACGGAAGATTGGTTGAAGGAACGGCAAAATGGGAAACACTTGTGGGCAATGGATCCGTACAACAAACAAACAATCGATTTGGTGAAAGAGACTGTTGACCGTGTGAAGACACAGAATATCCGTACCGTGGTATGGATCGGCATTGGCGGTTCTGGTCTTGGCCCCAAAGTCATACAGGAAGTTTTTGAGGGACCACAGACGGTGGAATTCATTCTGCTCGATACGATCGACCCCTCGATGATCGAACTCACAATGCAGCTGATTGATTGGAAACGTGCATTATTAGTTGTTGCAAGTAAATCCGGCGGAACGCTGGAGCCGATGAGCCTGTTCTTCTTCTGTTGGGAAAAACTCAAGCAGGCTCGTAAAGATCAGGCTGCAGATTATACAATTGGCATTACGGATCCGCATGCAGGAGTATTACGGAGTTTCTGTCTGGAACATGGCATTGCAATGTTGCCGATTCCTACCGAAGTCGGTGGCCGGTATTCGATTTTCTCTCCTATTGGCTTATTGCCATTGGGCCTGTTAGATGCCAATATCGATGCATTCATGCGGGGAGCAAAAGAGATGGATACCCTTTGCCAGCAAACCAGCCTAGACGACAATCCGGCTTCTCTGCTCGCAGCCGTGCAGTTTCTGCTTGATACAAAACGGGATTATCCGGTGCGCGTGATCATGCCATACATACAACAATTAACATCTCTTGCACGATGGAATCAGCAACTTATTGCAGAAAGCTTAGGAAAAACGGAAACGAGCAATCCCCTGCCCCTGTCAGCCATCGGTACACAGGATCAACATTCTCTTCTGCAACAGTGGATGCAGGGACCGCGAAAATACTGGCACCTGTTCATTCGTGAATTGGAAAAGCCACGCGTATACGTTCCGGAAGAAGTGGAAGGCTCTTTTGGATACATCGCCGGAAAGACATTCGGCCAATTGTTGGACGCCTGTTACGAAGGAACCAGTCAGGCGCTCACAGCTGCAAAGCGCCCGCATGTGACTATTACTCTTCCCCGCTTGGATGAAGAAAACTTAGGACAACTCTTCTTCCTGCTTCTTGCCGAAGTTGTACTTTTAGGAAAGCTCTACCGTATTGATCCTTACGGACAACCCGGCGTAGAACTGGGAAAGAAGATCACCAAGAAAATCCTTTCGCACGGGCAGGAGGAATAACGCGCGCATCGGGGAACGAAAATCGTGACCTGTCTAACAGAATCTGAAGGAAATACGGGGAATTTCTGGATCAGTCGGACACTCTTTCCTATACTGCTTCTGTCATTTCTTACCCCATATTTTCATGGCCCATGAAGTCACCGATGCAACATTTGACCAGGAAGTTCTCAAGTCCGATCTGCCGGTTCTGGTGGACTTTTGGGCGCCATGGTGCGGCCCCTGCAAATCCATGCTCCCGATTGTGGATGAGCTCTCAACCGAGTACGAAGGAAAGGTGAAGATCGTCAAAGTGAACGTGGACGAAAATACGCAAACTCCGGGCAAATTCAACGTCATGAGCATCCCCACTTTTATCATCTTCAAAGGAGGAGAACAGGCAGCTGCTTTTGTGGGCGCCAAATCCAAAGAGGATATGAAGAAGGAACTGGATGCCGTTGCCTAATACATAATCAAAGTATTCAAAAGAAACCGGCGACCGTTTGCCGGTTTCTTTTTGCGATATACAAAGGCGTGAACAGATTCATTGTAAAGCAGCATGTATAAGCCAGTTGTGTGCTATACTTGCTGCATGAATATCTTTCTTGGACTTTTAGGCATTCTTCTCTCTTGGATCATCATCCGTTACCGCGAAGCTATCGGAAATACGTTAGGAGAAGCAGCATGGATGCGGAGCATCGGCGGCATATATTACGTGATCATATTCACAGCAATCTTCATCTTTCTCTGGAGCCTACTCATGATGTTTGGACTCACAAATCAGGTTGTGGAACCCATCGTGCGTATCTTTATGCCTGTGGAACAGGGCGGAGTAAATCCGTTCCAGAGCTTATGAGGCCTCACGCGCGGAACCCAGCGTAGTTCCGCGAACGCGGGACAAAGTCGAATGAACTCCGGGGAATCCGGTAGATTTTTCCTCTGCCATCGGTACAATCACAGCACTCCAGAGTTATCCATCTGCGCCAGCTTCTGCAGACGAGTAACTCATTGCTCCTTGATTTCCACACACCTTGTGGGGCTGTAGCCCTGCCTGCCAGCAGGCAGGTCAGTTGGTTACCCGCCCGTACCGAACGGTACGTTCGGGCGGGGAGCTCCGTACGGCATTTGTTCTTTTATCTTTCTCTGGGGCTGTAGCTCAGCTGGTTAGAGCACCGCGTTTGCAACGCGGGGGTCAGGAGTTCGAATCTCCTCAGCTCCACCATTCGACTCGTCTCGCATACGCGGGACTCGCTCATGGTAAACCGTATTAAAAAAACAGAATCCTGGATCACATTATTATTATTTACCCCGTTTGCGCATCCCTGCATAGCGCCACGCCATCTCGAAGATCTGCCGCTGGGTTTCTGCAACTTCCTTGCTCTCAATGAGCACACCGAATGAATCTTCCGCGCGCT
>JBAYNS010000021.1:0-14310 GCA_041678625.1 Candidatus Peribacteraceae bacterium | reverse complement strand
GCAGGGGCATACGATATCACGCTCATTGCACAGGACCCGGATGGAAAAGTACTGCGTTTACCACTCTCGCTTGTGGTCGATCCACCATCGTCTGCAATATCTATACGCATGAACCCAGAAGGCGGTGTTGCGCCGATACAGGTGCGTTTTGATGCATCGGAAACAGTCATTCCCGGCGAGGAGATCACCGGTTTTGAGTGGGTATTCGGTGATGATGAAGGAGGGGCTCCACAGCAATTGGGGGCAGTGGTAGAACACCTCTTTCAACTTCCGGGAACCTATGTCACAAAACTGAAGGCGTACACGACGAGTGGTAAAATCTATACCGAAGAAAAAACCATTGTCATTCGTGCGCCGATACTTGATGCCTGTGCTCTACCAAGTCGCACAGCGGGTGTTGCACCGTTGGGAGTGAGCTTTGACATGTCTTGTACAACAGGAACTCCCGTTTCTGTGTTGTGGAAGTTTGGAGACGGTGCGGAATCCGATGAGCGCAATCCCGTACATGTTTTTGAAGAGTCAGGTGTTTACAGAGTCATCCTGACGATTGAAGATGCTATTGGTTCCGTAAGTACCGAAATTATTACCATTACCGTTGAATAATTATGCGGCGCAAATCTACCATTCGTATTCTTGCCGGCATCGGAGCCGTTGCTATCATTTTGACGGCACTGTTGCCGATGATTTCGGCGTTCTAAACGCCAAAGACATCATCTTTTGTTGAAGAGGCAGCTGTTATAAAGGGTGCCATTGCCCGATGGCCGTATGCCTCATACAGGAAGAATGCTGCGGCGCCAATCATCGCTGCATTGTCGGTGCAGTACGCAAGGGTACGCGGCGTGCGCATGGGGAGCGTTTCACAGGTCTGGCCAGCAAGAGTGCGCAGGTAGATGTTTGCCGATACACCGCCAACAAGGTGTAATTCACGGAGATCGGGATGCGCTTTCTGTGCACGCGCAATGCGGTCTGCAAGATGCGCGCAGATTGCATGTTGGTACGAAGCAGCCAGATGTTCACGGTCTGCTTCTGTGCTTAGAGGATGGTCGCGCATCGTGTACTTGAGTGCTGTTTTGAGACCGGAGAAGCTAAAATCCAATGACGGATCATCATGGAGTGGCGAAGGAAATGCGAAGGTATGAGGATCGCCGTTGCGGGCAAGAGCAGCAATAGCTGGTCCACCGGGGTAGGAAAGACCTAAAAGGAGGGCGCCTTTGTCGAATGCTTCTCCGGCAGCATCATCGCGCGTTGCGCCCAGGAGTGTCCCCTGTGTGTGTGTTGTGCGCAGCCAGAGCTCCGTGTGTCCTCCGGAAGCCGAAAGAGTGAGCAGAGGAAAAATGCACTCTTCGGTAGCATCAAGCCAAGGGGAACTTAAGTGCCCCAATGTGTGATGTACGCCAATGAGCGGCTTATGCCACAATGATGCCAGAGTCCGCGCAACGGTTGTGCCAACAAGCAGAGAAACCAAAAGTCCCGGACCACGCGTTACTGCAATGGCATCAATATCTTTATATGTCGTGGCTGCCTGTGTCAGTGCCTGATCGATAACGGGATGAATGCATTGTAATTGTTCCCGAGCGGCGTGTTCCGGTATCACGCCGCCGGCATGAAGAAATGCATCTTTGGAACTGGATATCACAGAACTCAGCACATGTGTTCCGTTCTCTACAACGGATGCTGCTGTTTCATCACAGGAGGTTTCGATTGCAAGGATGCGCATAGGACGTAGGCATCATAGCGAATGCCTGACTCGATGATGGCTTTCTCTGGGCAATTTCATGGGTATGAAGAATTGCAAATTTATACTAAATATGTTAAAATAACACTAATGACACAAATACAAAAAAGGTTCATAGCACTACTCTGTGCCTGTGTTCTCGTCGCAGTATCGTTTCTCCTATGGACGAATGTTGTCAGCGGGGCGGTGTCACTCCGCATGTGGAATACGCTTCTTGCTACAGTACAGGAAGTGTCGCCGGAAATGCGCGGTGTGGAAGAGAAGAGTGCAGTAATGCATGCGGCAGCCCCTCAAGCTTTTGTAGCTGCATCCGTTGCTATGGAGTTGCTTCCGCAACAGTTGCAAGAAACGGTATCGAAGACTCCGGAGAATACGCGAAAAGACAATGAATGGAGCCAGTGGGAATTACGGCAATGGTTCACTCTCTCTATCCCTTCTATCGGCGTGCGTACCTCTGTTTCTCTGCCGTCGCGACGGTACTGGGATGCAAAGCAGTGGCAGCTTTTGGAAGAGCAGATGCAGATCGGACTCCTCTACGGTGCAACGGCATATCCGCATTCTGCGGTACCGGGGCACAAAGGCACTGTTATTATTTCCGGGCATAGCAGTCCTCCAGATTCCCGTGCAGAAGAAAATGCATTTGGAAATCTTTTTGCACGTCTTCCGGAAATACAAGAAGGAGAAAGCATCATCCTTGTCATGGGTAATGATGTTGTACGGTACAGAGTGGATCATACGGAGATTGTGCATCCAGATGCGACAGTGATTCTTCAGCAGCAGCAGGACGAAAGTCTTCTCAAACTCATTACCTGTTTCCCCATCGGTACCACGCGCAGCAGATACATTGTTACGGCGGTGTTGGAGGAGTAACTGTGAAATTATCGTCAGGATGACGCAGACAAAATTTTTCCGTATGCTATGTTTCAGTGAAACATTGCCTCTGCATGCACTGGGTGCGCCGCCACATCCTGGTTCTGAGTACCGGAGTACTTCTTGCACTTCTTGCGGCAAAGTTTTTCTATCCCATTTTCGCATTCGATTTGCCGTTGGGATACGACACCGGAATGTATCGTAACCTCTTCATACGGTACGCAGAGGTATTCCCCCCATTCTCCCTGCCGGCACTGCGTCCGTGGGCCCAGGAATATCCGTACGGTCTGTTCATTGTCACCAGTTACTTTATCAAGATCGGTGTTCCCGTGGATTGGTTTCTGGGATGGATATGGAGCGTTTTTGCCGTAGCGCTCATTGCACTCATAGCTTGGGTATTCGCGCGCAAGGAAGGAACAGTAGTCGGTGTGCTTACATTGCTGATGGGTCTCCTTTCCCTTGCGTATTACGATGGCTTTGCATCGATGTACTGGAAGACATTCTTCTCATTGTTTTTCCTGGTGCTCACGTTGCAACTCTTTGAACGACGATCGCTGTGGATGATTCCCAGTGGTGCGTTCTGTCTATTATCACACAATCAGACGGGGCTCATTTTGGGGCTGGTGCTCCTTGCCTGGTGGATACTGCATCTGCCGCGCAATTGGCGTGACCCCGCTTTCCGCCGTCTGACCATCGTTTTTGCAGCGATTGCATGTTTGGGAATCGTATGGTACGCACCTATTTGGTTCCGTGCATTCTGGGCACCGCTTAAATCCGTTCTTTTGTTGCGTGGAGACAGTGCTCCGGGCGGTGGATTTGCAGAGCCGATGTATTACGTCCGTCATGGCACGGTCCTCTTCTTTTTAGGTATAGGAGGATTCATTGCCAGTTTCCGCCGCGAACGCTTTTCCGTATGGCAGCTTGCCGTTGTGGTCTGTGCGATATTCATTGTTTTCCGGTTGGTGTTCTACCGTCGGTTCTATCTGCAGTACGATTTCTTTGTTTTGCCATATGCAGCGTGGATGCTCCAGTACCTCTGGATACGCTTTCGCAATCTGGGTGTGCATGGCGCACTCATTGGTGCGATTCTTCTACAGGGATATTTTGCTCTACCGGGCATGTTGCGATGGGGACCATTCGCCGATCTGGATCTGCTTCAGAATATTGAAGTACTGCCGCAATACATCGAAGATGATGCAGCGATCATTGCATTGGAAAATCAGGCGGCAGTCTGGCTTTTAGGCTGGTTACCCGACTACTACATCGGTGGACCGGGGCTCTTTGATTTTCCTAATTGGAAGTACGCACACTGGGAGAAATTTCTCTACGGTACGCATGATGATCGTGTACGCTTATTAAGCGGCATCAAGAAGCGTCCACTTTATCTTATGACATCGCCGTTCTTCTTTGCGCATTACGGAGATTTCATTAAACCATTTATGGCAGACCCCTGCTTTGAGCAGGTTGAAGGAGCACCGCTGCTGAAGGTGGTATGTCCTCCGGCTTCGTGAGAGCAACGGGTATTTCTGCTATGCTGTGACGCGCACAGAGGCCTATGGTTACCTTTTTCCCTACAAGGGCGATTGCCGTGGAGATCTTGGGATTTTCCATTCACTGGTATGGACTCATGTACCTGACAGGTTTTCTTATTGCTTTTCTTCTCCTGCCGCGCTTGCAGCGCTATCGGAAGTTCACTCTTTCATCCGATGATTGGTCTGCATTGCTTTCGTGGAGCATTATTGGCGTGCTGGTTGGGGGGCGGCTGGGGTTCGTATTTTTCTACGAGCCGCTGTATTTCATGGCACATCCTCTGGAGATTGTGCAGGTCTGGCATGGAGGAATGTCCTCTCATGGAGGTTTTCTTGGTGTAGCGATTGCGGTGTATGTTGCGTGCAGAAAGAAGAACATTGACCCGTTGGCTCTTGCGGATATTCTTGTGGTTCCGGCGGCGATCGGACTGGCATTGGGGAGACTTGGAAATTACGTCAATCAAGAGCTCTATGGAACCGTCACGAATCTGCCGTGGGCGATTGCCGTTTCCGGCGTAGAGGGATTACGACATCCTACGCAGTTCTATGCGATCGCCAAAGACCTCTTCAGTGCTGCTGTATGTTTCTGGTATCTGCGCTCTACCACGCGTGCAGGATCGGTCATTGCACTCTTTCTTATTCTCTATGGAGTACTACGATTCTTTGTGGAATATGTCCGCGTGCAACCGTATGGACTGATAACGCTTGGCGTCGTCACGCTCAGCTACGGACAGTTGCTCACGCTGCCGCTCGTACTCGCCGGCGTTTTCCTCTGGTGGAAAATACGACGGTAGGGGGAGGTTCCGGTGGAAGAATGTTCATCAGAAAAGTGTGCCGGTGAATGGCGCACGGGCCACGTGCACGAATAAGATCGATGTGCTGCGGCGTGCCGTATCCTTTGTGTTCTTCAAAGTCGTAGCAGGGGAACGTGCGTGCATGGGCAACCATTAAGCGATCGCGCGTCACCTTAGCCACAATGGACGCTGCCGATATGCATGGTTCTGATGCATCGCCTCCGATGATGGCGCTATGCGGATAGTCGAACCAGAATTTATCGCGACCATCGATCAGCAGGTACGTCGGCGTAATAATGTGCGCTATTGCGGCAACCGCCAGTTGCATCGCTTTCTCCGTGGCCGTCAGAATGCCATTCGTATCAACGTCGTCATGAGATGCAATGCCCGTGCCACAAACACAATGACTGATGATCCATTCATATGCGCGCTCACGTCTTTCCGGATGCAACTCTTTACTATCGCAAATGAACGGCGGCAGACGCACACCTTCCGGAAGCACGCAGGCACCGGCAACCACCGGGCCGGCGAGTGCGCCCCGTCCGGCTTCGTCCACTCCAACGATCACGGCCGAATTTTTGCAGTATTGCATCACGGAAGAGTAGTTGACTAATAACAAAAAAATAATATAATAATAAGGTTGTTCTTTCTCCAGCATAGCGGATCGAGCCGACGGATGGGTAGCTCTTCTTGGGCTCTCCATGCGTTGGCTTGCAGGGGGGAATTCTCTTCGGAGGACCAATGATGAATGGTCTCCAGGAATTCCTGCAAGAAGAAGGCTGGATGCATATCACAGCCATCTTCGGAGCCTTTCTGATTGCGCTCATCATGCATCTGTATGAGAAGTGGCGTAGTGGAAAGTAGCGCAGGTTCAACGAGGTCGTTGTCATGGAGGACGCAAGTCTTTTAAGGATGACGACCTTCTTTTTATATGTGTTCTGTGCAGGGTTGTTTCCGCAACAGATCTCGTGCGATCTCCCGCTCATTCCATGGTACCTGCCCTTGGGCGGTCCACATGGTTGTATCACTTCCCTTGGCGCAGAGAATGACGGCATCCCCCGGTTGTGCTTGCTCAAAGAGGAATGCCATGGCTGTGTGTCGATCAGGAATCCGATGCGCTTGGCACTGGCTTTGATCGATTCCTCCCCACACCTCGGTGATGATGGCATCGGGATCTTCGCTATAGGGATCTTCGTTGGTAACGCACACGATATCGGCAAGTTCCGAACAGATGCGTCCCACCATGGGGCGTTTTTCACGCATACGGTCGCCGCAACTTCCAGTGAGAACAAGAATGCGTTTTCCGGGAGCAACCATTGCACGCAATGTCTGAAGCGTCTTCCTGTACGCAGCCGGAGTCACGGTGAAATCAACGTACACCGAGAATGGTTGCCCTTCATCAATGCGTTCCATGCGACCGGGAGTTCCCTGGAATGTGCGCAGTGCAGCGCAACTCGTAGCGATGGGAATGCCAGTTGCAAGAGTGCAGCTGATGGCGCAGAGAGCGTTTTCCAGATTGAAGAGCCCCGGGATCGGCAATGCCAGTTCCCGACTTTCTTCTGCATGGTGCAGACGCGCACCAATGCCTTCTGATGTGATGCGAGGAGCATCAATCCACAGGTCAGCTTTCCCCTGTGCGCGGTACGTGATGGTCTTCTGTGAAGGAATGCATGTGAAGAGAGGGAAGCTATCATCACCACCATTGAGTACTTTGGTCCCTTTGCCCTTGAGCATGCGGAAGAGAATCCCCTTATCGCTACGGTATTGTTCCAAAGATCCGTGGTAATCCAAGTGCTCCAGAGAGGTGTTTGTGATGGCGGCAATAGAGGGGGATGTGTGGTGAAGGCGTCCTTGCACCAGACCGTGCGATGATATTTCCAGTACGGCATGTGTGCATCCTGATTGCACAAGTTGCCGGAGGAAGCGTTGGATGAGAAAAGGAGAAGGAGAAGTTTTCTGTGTCGTATTCCATGTTCGATCGTCGCGGATTTGCATGAATGCGGTAGAGAGCGCGCCGGCGGCAATACCTTCCTGCGATAGAATGTGCATAATCATGCTGACAGTCGTTGTCTTGCCGTCGGTGCCGGTAATACCGATAACGGTCAGTGACCGTGCGGGGAATCGGTAGAGGAGTGCTGCCAGGAATGCTTTGGCATAGTGCCACGCCAGGCGCACGGGACTGCGCTGGGGGATGGCCTTCTTCATGGAAGAAATCCAGGTCATTGTGGCGGAAAGAGAGAACGTGCCTGTGCGATATCTGCAGAAATCTGTACCTGCAGCGCTTCCTGTGATGCAAAGTTCTGCACATCGCGCAGATGTGCCAGAAGGAGGACATCAATGGTTTTTGGCGTCTTGGTGATGGTGTGGTCAATGACGTGCACTTCAAAGGATGGCGTATCGTTGTGGAAGAACCGTGGACCGTAATGTATTGCAGCAGCAAAGACGGATTCATCCACCCGTACGGTGCCTGCATAGATGCCGTGCGGTACATTCTTCGGAACATCATGCAGATCTGCATTCAGCGTTGGAGTGCCGATGGCGGTTCCCCGCTTGCTGCCGGATGTTACCCGGAGATGCAGAGGGATAGGAGAAGAGAGAGGATTCAGAGGCATGGGCGGCTATTGTGCCATGAGCGCCCGTGCGCTGTCTGCCATGTTGCTGGCAATTGTTTGCACCTGTTCGCTGATCAAACTCAGATCCGCACTCAGATCCTTGGCGCGTTCGGCTAGATTCCATGCTTCGCCGCAAAGGCTCACCACAGATTCCAGATCACCGCTACGACCGCTGCGATACGCTGCTACAATCTTGCGGAATGCTTCGGAAATCTTCACTGCTCCCTGCACAATAGGTTCGTTGGGCCGCTTGAAATTCGCTCCCAGTGCTGCCAAAAGTGCGCGGGCAGAAGCGTATTCCGCCTGTTCAATATTGTCTCCTTCTAACATAGAGAGAATCACCACCATCTCATTCTCTGTTTCAGAGAGCAGTGCCTGCGTCCGGCGTTCCTGCTGGTACATGAGCAAACGGTACAGGAAGAGCGCCGTGTCACCGCGTGTGAGTTGCTGTTCGGGGTGCAGCAATCCGTCAGTTCCGATCATAATCATCGAGGAGGTGATGGCGTAACGCATGTATGGATAGAACCATTCGGTGCTGCTTTGAACATCAGAAGCAAGTGGCAGCGTGATTTCCTGGAAGGACGTTGCGGGATTGGTCTGTTGAGCAAGTTCCAGCATTTTCAGAAATTCCGCTTTAATCACGGGGTTTGCACCCAGAAATTGTTCCTTCTTCGGCGGACCGTCCACAATGCCATTCACGCGTGCGGCTTCCACGTATGGTAGAAACCAGCTCCCGGCAGGGACATCGGTAAAAGGAGAAGAAGTCACCTGTGAGAGTGCTTCTGGGCTGATGAGTGGGGCAATAATGATCTTGAGTGCTTCTGCACGATTCACAAGACGTTCCGGCTTAAATGTTCCGTCATCGTAACCGGCGATGATCCCCTGCGCCTTTAAGTATTCCGCAGCTTGGTATATCGGGTGATCTGGTCCGACATCGGAGAATGACTGTTCCGCAAATGCAGGTGTAGCAGCAGCAAGGAGTCCGCAGAGGAATGCTGCACGCGCAAGAGAGCAGAAGGATGTGGTATGACGCATAGAGGGAACGGGGAGAAGTATCCAGAGGATAACAGAGCTTTCCTGCCATGCAAAGGCTCAGGAAGTGCTGTTTCAAGCCAGAAACTAGTATAGACATTCAGTCTATTTTTGTGTATAATAATGTGTTAAACAAATGATAAATACTATTTTGTCAAAAGGCGTTCTCATTGGCGCATTCCTGCTAGCAGGGAGCGTTGCCAACACTGTATATGCAGAGGAAAGCAGTTCCTTTGTTCTCTATCATGAATTTCCAAACTACGATCAGCGTGGAGCCGAGGAATCGCAGAACTTCCGCATGAACGAAGACGGTATTACATGGGTTGCATCACCACTGGTAGGCAGCTCATTCCAGATAACCACGGCTCCTCCTGCTGCGGCACAGGAACCAGAACCAGAAGAACCGCAGCCACCAACAGACGAGGAAGGTGGTGGTGGCACAGAGGGGCAGGGGCGGCGTCCGCGTCCTGAAGGAACGGAACCCGCACCAGAACCGGAACCGCATCCGGCTCCTCCTCCGGAACCAGTAGATGGTGAAGATATAAAGGGTGAAGAGTTGCAGCCAGGAGACATAGATTTCGGTTTCCCGGACAGAAAGCCAATTTACAATATCGATGTGCGCTACCCAAGTGGAGAACGTCTGCTGGGACCGCTGCATTACTTCTACACCATTGATCCCGAAGGCAAACGCATAGAGAGAATTTTGGTGCCGCAATACCTGTATCCACGCGATATTCTTGTGTTGCTTGAGCAGAACAAAACCAGTCAAGTTCGTATGATGTTGTTGCAGACCGTTGCCTCTCTTTCATTCTTGCTTGCGTTCCAGGTCTTCCTCCTGCAGGTGCCACAGCAGGTGCTCGTGCGCATACGTAGAGGAAGTATATTCGTTTTCCCGTGGTGTCGCAGAAAGAAGAAAGATGATGAGAGCAAGAAGGGGAAGAAGCGCACATCCAATTCCTCCAGAAAGAAATCATGAAGAATGCACGCATTCTTATCGGCGTCCTCATCCTGATCCTTTCGGGTCTGGGCGGAGTGCTCTGCAATCCGGTGGCGCATGCAGCAACCACGGTGCCGCAGAAAATGGTCTACAACGGGCATCTGCTCAATGCGAGCGGTGTTGCCATTACCACTGAGCACAATGTGCGCTTCAGCTTCTGGACGAGTACGGATTACGCAACGGGTGATGTAGACGGTGCCGGCGCGATCAATATCGGTGCCGCCACGTATGCAGGCTGGCAAGAGGTCCACACGGTGACACCGAATAGTGACGGGTACTTCACTGTCGAATTGGGCAGCAGTACCGCTCTATTGGATTTCTCTGCTCTTTCCACGGATACGATCATGAATCTCCATTTGCAGGTGGAAGTGAAAGAGGGGAGTGCTGCGGCAACAGCGTATGAGCTCCTTGATCGTGATGCGTCTGACGATGCCGTGGATCGGGCGCCGCTCCTTTCGGTACCTTTTGCCCTCAACGCGAACCTGCTTGATGGTCGTGATACGGGCACAGGAAGCGGTTCCATTCCCGTACTGCAGACCGGGGGATTACTGCCGTTGAGTATGATTCCTGCAGGCACAAACCAGGATAGTTTTGTGCTGGATGCTGATGATTCCACTGCAACCGGATCGATTGTCCTGCAGTTCGGCGACAGTCTTTCCAAGACGATCTCCTTTGATGTGGATGCCGGGGTTTTCCGGATGAACGATGATCTCACGCTCACGGATAGCGCGGGACTTACAGCGTCCGGCGCGTTGGCAACCGAAAGCGGCATGGTGCTCAACATGAAGAATGCGGCGCAGGATGCTGTCCTTGTCTTCGGGAACAGCGTCGGCCAGCAGACACTCAAATTCGTCCATGACACGCAGCAGTTCGAATTCTCCGATAATGTGCACGTAACCGGTGGTCTTACTGCAAGTGGCACACTGAAAGTAGAAGGAGGGGTGCAGGTGGGGAGTTATGCGCCGGAATCAGGGACCGGCGCCGGTACGCTGCGTTGGACTGGCAGTGATATCGAAGCGTATGACGGCAACGGCTGGACGAGTGTGACGCAAGGGGCCAAGTTCATCGGTGTTACGTCCAGCTCCACAACTGGTGCATTTAGCACAGGAAGTCTGGTGGGGTATCAGGCTGCAAATGATCTGTGCGCTGACCAATATGCCGGTAGTCATTACTGCCAGATGGACGAGGTGATCTCCACGATTAATCAGAGCCTAGATTCATTCTCTGGTATTTCGAATGCGTGGGCAGCAGAAGGTGCGCCGGGATACACATCAGATTCCAATGACTGCCGGGGATGGACTTCTGCAAATGGGTCGTATCTTGGAGCGTGGTGGGAATTCAGTACGGACGGAGGGTCAACAATCGCATCCGGTGGAGGACAGGGATACCTGACCAACTGCGCCGTTTCACAGCCAATAGCCTGTTGCCGCTAACATCATGCGAAAAATTTCTCTTGTTACCATCGGCACTTGGACCACCCTCTTTGTGGGGCTGCTTGTGCTGGGCGTTGGTCAAGTATTCTCTGCAGCAACACCGCATTATGTAGTTGATCCTGCAACATGTCCGGCACAAGATGATCAATTTCCCGGTCAGAAGTGTCCATCTGGACTCTATATCTGTGGCGTGGATTCTGGTGATATTCCTCAGTGTTACGATACAACACAGATTACTGCACCGGAAAATACGGCAACATCCAATACACAATATACTGCAAGCCTTGACGGGGGATATATTATTGACTGTTTTGCTCAGCCACTCGATACGACTGCGCCATATTGTGACAATAACGGTGCATGGCTCTGTAATCGCGATGATAGTTGTTATGACAGTCCAGTGAACAAAGTGACAACATGTACGGGCCCGGGGACGTACACCTGTAGCGATTGTCGCAGCGGATATCAGGATTGCGACGCGGAAACGACAACATGCGAGGTGCAGACGAACGTTACGGACTATCCCACAGGGGACAACAATAACTACGGTGCCAGCTGTACGGCGCGATGTGATACTAATTATCTCGATTGCGACGAAGGCGGCATTGGCATAGGCAATGGTTGTGAGATTCTGGATGGTGGGACATGTGATGCGCATGCGACATATGACGGTTGCAGCTTAGGAGATGGCAACTGTGTATGTAGCTCTGGATATTACGATTGCAACGGTGATCTGGGGTTGAGTGGGGACGGGTGTGAGGTGCAAACCAACACGGCGTGTACCACTGATCAGGGTATTACGGGTACATACAACGAGTGTACCTGTGTGCCGGATCAGAGCTATTTTGAAACTGGAACCGAATCAACGTATAGCACAGCAGATCCTTTGCTGTGGGGCACACAGGTGGGTACAGGTGCGCTCATCAAAATGAGCAATGCCTCTGGGGAGCAATTCACTGTTACCAACAGCGGTGCTATCAAGGCGGGGAGCGGTTTGGTGCTCAATGCAGACAACACTGCGGCAGATACAACAATCTCATTCGGCAATGCGCTTGGTGCGCAAGTCATCAAATTTAATAATGCAACACAGCAATTCGAGTTCTCCGATGATGTGCACGTGACCGGTACTGTGGAAACGACAGGTGGTCTTACAGTTGGTGGCGCTATTACGCTCAATGGAGTCTCATACACATTCCCCGATTCTGCGGGCAGCCCGGGCCATGTGCTCACGACGGATGGCAACGGCACACTGACATGGCAGATCGACGATACTGCGGGGAGTGGCTTGGGCCAGACGGAAGCCGATGAACGCTATGTGAATATTGGCGGGGATACAATGACCGGTGCGCTCGTTATTGACAACGAAGGCGCAGAACCGTCGCTCGTGGTCAAAGGAACGGCATCTGGTACGGCTATTCATGCGGAAGACAGCCTGACAGCCAGTGGAACGCTCTCCGTGGAAGGGGTGGCATCGTTCCAATCAACGTTAGAGGTGAACGGAGTTACGTACACATTTCCTGATTCCGATGGAACCGCATCAGGCAAAGTGCTCAAAACGGACGGCGCAGGGCAGCTTTCTTGGTCGGATGACAGCGCTGTCACATCGTACACGCTGGAACGCGTCTTTCAGCCTCTGTTCCCCGGTGCTGTCTATCAGGGTGATGGCGAGAATAACGTAGGGCAATTAGCGCTGAGTCATACAGGGGGTTTGCTCACCAACTACTATGCATGGACCAGTACACGCACTTCTTTGCAGGATTACGATATTCTCCTGCGTGTTACGCTCTCTTCGGAGTTCGTTTCCTGGGATACCACTCCGCTGGAGGTGTCGTACCACACAACATCGTCGGATGCGGGCGTTTCCAAGCTGGATGTTTCTGTCTACGATACGGCAGGCAATGTCGTAACGCTCGTGGGTGGCAGTACGGATCTGGCAAGTACCACTTGGGCAACCAAGGAACTGACGTTCGATGGAACGCCGACATGGACAGCCGGAGAAGACTTCTTGATCGTTTTCCACCTCTCTGCACACAGTGATGCAGCAGTACATCTAGGGAAGGTAAAAATCCGGTATGCGGACCTAAATTCATAGGAAAACATATCCTGCTTTTAGTCAATAAGTTCTGCAAACACAGGACGTGAATTTGTGGTATTATATTGAGAAAGGTTTCGTGAAAACACATTGAATTTCACATAAAATATCCAATGACACACACGAAGAATCACTGCTGGTATTGCGGCTTGAAGAGGCTGCCGCTCCTCCTTATTATAGGAATGTTGGTCTGGAGCATGACCGGCGAAATGAGCGCGGCTTCCAGCTGGAACCCCACACTTCTGGTCAATACGGAATCCTTCAATACGATTGATGTTGGGGATGGCACAACGGATATTGAACTCAGATTTGGAACCACTGAACTCCGTCTTTTTTGGGACACCGGTAACTCCCGGTTTGAGTTCACGCAGTCGGTGTACGTGCAGGGGGCGCTTACAGCCAGCGGTGCTGTAATCATTAATGATGATGACGTGGGCGATGCTACATTGACCTTTGGCAATGATGCCGGTGATGAAACGATTATCTTCAGTGATTCCACCAATCAGTTCGAAATCTCTGATGATGCGCAGATTGGCGGTAATCTGGACGTGAATGGCAATGAAACAGTGAGTGGCACACTTGAGGTCAATGACGATAATTCCGGCAATGCCACGTTAACCTTCGGTAACGATGCGGGCGACGAGACATTGATCTTCAATGATACGAGTAACGAATTCGATCTCTCCGATGACTTGAATATCACCGGGACGCTCGATACCACGGGGAATATCACCACGGATGCAAACCTCACTATTAATGAGGACAACGGTGATGCGGATGCAGTCTTAACCTTCGGCAACGACGCAGGGGCCAAAGCATTGACCTATAGCAATGCCAATACCCGTTTTGAATTCAATGACGATGTGCACATTACCGGGACATTGGAAACCACGAGTAATGTCACCGTCGGCGGTACGATCACGTTGAACGGAGTTACGTACACCTTCCCGGAGGCCGACGGATCGGATAACTTTATGCTCACGACCAATGGAGCCGGAGCTCTGACATGGGAAAACCCGGCGACTGCCGTCATGTCCACGTTTGACGATCGCTACGTGAATACGAGCGGTGATACCATGACCGGTGCGCTCAGCGTACAGGCGAACATTTCGGGTTCCACATTGCGCGTGGACGGCGATGCAGCAGTATGGGGCGCTCTCTCCGTTACCGGTGCATTGACCACAGAGGGCAATCTGACGATCAATCAGGATAACGG
>JBAYNS010000020.1:0-14350 GCA_041678625.1 Candidatus Peribacteraceae bacterium | reverse complement strand
TGCGGGAAGCCAATGCGCTCGATTTTGACGATCTGCTTTTGGAAACTGTGCGTCTGTTCACAGAAGTGCCAGAAATTCTGGAACGCTACCAGGAAACTTGGCGCTTTTTGCATGTGGATGAGTACCAGGATACGAATCATGTTCAGTATCTGTTTGTCACACTGCTTGCAAAGAAGTATCAGAATTTGTGTGTGATCGGCGATCCGGATCAATCTATTTATGCATTTCGCGGAGCTGATATTCGTAACATTCTGGAGTTCGAGAAAGATTACCCCAAAGCTCTGCACATCAAGCTGGAACAGAACTACCGTTCCACACAGGTCATTCTCACTGGCTCTGATGCCGTGATCGCCCTCAATCCCAATCGTCCGCAGAAAACCATGTGGACGGAGAAGAAAGAGGGACCAAAAATCATCGTCAATGAAGTGCGCGACGAGCGCAAGGAAGCAGAAGAAGCCATTCGACGAGCAGAACAATTGCATATAGAGAAGGTGCCGCTCAATGCACAGGTGATTCTCTACCGAACAAATGCACAATCACGCTTGTTCGAAGAGGCATGCATGCGCGCGGGAATCCCCTATCGCATTGTGGGAGGAGTAAAGTTCTATGCGCGCAGGGAAGTGAAAGACGTACTGGCATACCTCTACGTCATCCTGAATCCCTACGACACGCTCTCTCTGCTACGCATCATCAATGTGCCTGCCCGTAAAATCGGGCAGACGACGATCGCAAAATTGCAGTCATATGGCGCAGAGAATGGCATGCCACTCTGGGATTGTCTTTCCAACGTTGAACGTATTGAAAATCTGGGAGACGGCCCAGCGAAGCGTCTGACGAATTTTGTGGAATTGATTGAAAAACTCCGCGAAGTTGCGCAACACGAAAATGTTGCAGTACTTGCTACGCACCTGCTGGACGCCGTAAATATGGAAGAGTGGCTGCGCGATGATACAGAGGAAGGTGAAACCCGCTGGGAGAATGTGCAGGAATTGCTCTCCGTCATGCATAAGTACGATACGCTCGATCCACAGACATCACTGACGAGCTTTTTGGAGGAAGTTGCACTGGTTTCCGAGGTAGATGCCCTGAACGACGTGAAAGATGACGCCCTGACACTGATGACACTTCACTTGTGCAAAGGTCTGGAATTTGAACATGTGATGATTGCCGGATGTGAGGAAGGAATTTTTCCTCACAGCAACTCCATGCTCGATCGCGAGCAATTGGAGGAAGAGCGCCGTCTCATGTACGTCGGTATGACGCGCGCTAAGACACACCTGACCATTTTCTGTGCACAGAGCCGTATGCTCTGGGGAGAGACTCAACAGAACGCACCAAGCCGATTCTTGGATGATCTGCCGGAAGATGTGCTTGAGCGGCGCAGTGACGACGTTCTGAGCGTCTTTGCGTGGGTATCGCAAAAGGGACACCAGCGCGCATTAAAGGGTGATCTGGAACCATTCCGTCAGGAAGATACTCCTCCAGTGGATGTGGAATTCAATCAGGAGTACCCGGGGGAAGACTTTGCCACAAACCAGGATGCCTTTGCAGAGAACACGCGTGTTGAACACCCATCCTTTGGCACGGGAACGGTCACCAACCGCCGCGGAGATGTGGTGGACATACGCTTCGACTCCGGAGAACGTAAGAGTTTTGCACTGAGCATCGCTCCGCTAAAGCCTCTCTGAATTTATTCGACCGTCAGATCAGAGAACTTCACTGCGTCATGTACGTTCCCCGTGCAACAGGTGAGCCTCCTTGTATCCATTCGAATGTAGAGGTGCCGTCGGTCCAGGTAACCGATCCGGGAATCAGAACGCTCCCGGCCTGGTTGATCGACAAACGCAATGCTGCATTCTGCACATCGGGAACCGTGACGTTTCCGTAGAGGGTGAGAGTACGCGGTCCGCTCTTGAATGTTCCGAATTGTGCCGGAATGGAGGCACACGTCAGCGTTGTACTTACCAGAGAACAGGACGATCTCTCTGTTGTAGCATCGGCTCCCAGCGTGACGGAAGAAACGGATACTCCGCCACCCGCCTCAACCTGAAAGACAAGATCCGTTACGCGCAAATCCGCACTTCCATCTCCGGTGATACCTTCAAAGAGGAAGGAGCCGAGTTCCATATCCGTTCCGGAAATCAGCACATCATTATCTACACCCGCATTTCTGATGCTGAGAATATGTGATCGGGACGTCTGGAATTTATTGTACGTTTCGCCAGTGTTCTTCTGGTACGACCGGTTGCTCCATTCGCCGTCTCCCTCCACGTACAAACCCTGAACCTGCACAACTTCACCGCTCACACCGCCACTCTTGTACGCACTCATTTGTGGACGTACATAGAAAGAATAACTGTCACGATACGGAATGGTAACTGTGCCATTGGAAACATTGAGAGTGTATGTGCGCTCGTTCACAACTGAATCCTTATATGCACGCCCCAGATATTTACCATCATGATCGTATACATGGAATGCTTCGATGGAAGTTACAGCATCCACCAGAACTACCTGCATTTTGGTGACATTCAACGGTTCTGTGTTGCTAAAGACATCCGCTGCACCCAACACCGGACCAACACTTCCGAGCATCAAAAAATTTGATGCGGTACTCATATTGGAATCTGGATCGTACTGTACGGAAGACGATGAGCTCTGTGATGAAGTTTCTTCCTCAACCGGAGTATCGCACGGAGGAGTGTCATAGGAAATAATCTCACCGGAGCTGTCACAAGCAGGAAATACCCGATCATCACTGCAGACAATGGGAATACAATGATCGATCTCTTGGTCTTCTGCATCCTGTTGTTCCAATCCTATTCCCTGTTCAGCCTGAAACAGATTAGCGAGCTCGCCATCTTTGTAAGCGAGGAACTGAACTGTGAGAAGCGCCATTTCGCCCCGTGTCAGCCGATGCCCCGGTTGCACATCAGGAAGATTGATTTGACGTTCTTCTGCAGCCGCAAGGTACGGCTCATACCATTCGCCTCCGCACTGCGCACACTGCATTACCGGAATATTGAAGACTCCCGCCAGAACTTTAACAGCTTCTTCATATTGTACGGAACGTTCCGGCTGGAACGGCCAGTGTTCCGGCGCCAGACCTAGTAGTGCGTTTCCATTCACGATCCCCTGTTCCTTGGCGCGACAAATTGGTTCGGTGAACCATGCGCCGAGCGGTACATCGGGAAAGCACGATGTGGTGACATCCAACGTGCCCGGTACCAGCGCCATGGCAATCTTCATGAATTCCGCACGATTCAGATCGTTATCCGGACGGAATGTGCCATCGGGATTGCCTTGGAGTACTCCTTCCGTAGTGAGCGTACTCACGGCAATTGCTGTGGGCATGTCCTGTGGTGCATCGCTGTACGGCAGATTTTCTATGTCGTAGGAACGTGCAGTCGCAGCAAGCGGTAGCAAGAGTAGAACAACGAAGGTAGAGAGGAAACGCATAGGTGAATGAGAGAAAAGCATTGTCATACTAGCACTTTTTTTCGCTCCCTGGATGCTGTATCTGGTGAATCTTCGCCCAAGGTTCTTCTTCCCCATCTAACGAGAAGAGAGTCCCCATTCTCTTCTTTTCAAGAATCATATGCTTAAGGACCTGCCTCTCCGTTCCATCAGCAATAACGGCATATGAACGATGCCGTGCAACTTTTGCTGCCGCACAACACTTACCCCCCATTCCTCCAGTTCCATTGGGAGTCGTCTCCTTGCGAATATACTGACTCCAATCATCCTTCCACGGATCAATATGTCTGATAAGACTCTCAGGCTTGTCAACATCAGCAAGCAACCCCTTCTTTGTTGTAAGAAGAACCAGAAGGCGTGCCCGCATCATTCGGGCAACATATCCCGCAAGCTTATCATTGTCACCAAATGTGAGCTCCTCTGTAGCAACGGTATCGTTCTCGTTAATAATTGGGATTGTTGTAACAGGTTCTTCAAGGATTTCTCTAAGCGCACGACGAGTATTTTCGTAATGCTTCCGAGATGTAAAATCCATACGTGTTAAGAGGTGTTGCGAACAGAGTGCTCCTTTCTTCTTAAGAAAATGTCTATAGGAATCCATAAGAGGACCCTGTCCCACTGCTGAATATTTCTGCTTCTCTGCAACTGTTTCATTTAATCCTTTTGAGCGATGATATGCCGCTCGACCCGCTCCCATGGCACCAGATGTCACAATGAGAAGTTTGGGGAAACGCTGACGAATTTGTATGATTTGATCGACGAGTTTTCCGATACGTTTACGATCGAGAAGTCCTTCTTTATTGGTAATCACATCGGTTCCTATTTTAATGACTGCCGTATCATCCTGAATATGGTTTTCCATGATTGAGAAAAGTAAAAAATAACAAAAACCCCTCCGGGGAGAATCTGCGTGGGGAGGGGGCTTAAGTTGCTATCGGATTACGTCGTGCTCAGGCACGCGGCGCCCTCCCCGCTATCGGCGGTGTTGGGAGGTAGCCAAGAGTGAATATACCCTGAGACATCGAATAGAACTGTAGCACAGCTATGGTTGCAGTCAATGACCAACGAATGAGAATGGAAGACGAACTTTACTCGCCTTCCTCAAGCTGCCAAGCTTGTTGGCACATGCCTTCTTTATCCGATGAAGTCCGGCAATTCTGCTCTAAAAATCATTTGAGACTCAACAAAGATCTTGGACAGCATTTCCTTATAGACCAAGAAATTCTGGATAAAATCATCCAAGCTGCAGATATTCAACCAACAGATCACATTGTAGAAATCGGACCCGGAATCGGGATACTCACAGCGGAACTCCTCAAGCGGGCAAAGAAGATTACTGCCATCGAACTCGATGAACACCTAATTCCCCTACTGAAGAACTATACGGGATACGCCATCTTGAATACGGGACACTCAATAGTGAATGAGAATGCCCTCCATGTCCCCATGCCTCAGGAGCCATATAAAATTGTCGCCAACATCCCCTACCACATTACGTCTCCTCTCCTGCGCCACGTATTCCTTGAATCACAGACGCCGCCGACATCAATGACTCTACTCATACAGAGAGAGGTTGCGGAGAAAATTTGCGATCCGAAAGATGCGGGGCTTCTGACAATTCTTGTCGGCCTTTTTGGAGAACCACGCATCGTGACAACTGTCCCTCCAAAAGCATTCTTTCCACCACCCAAAGTAGACTCCGCAGTACTGCACATTGACTGCTTCTCTCAGGCAAAGGTATCACCCCACACGATCGAAGAAATCTTTCGTCTGACCAAAGCCGCCTTCGGACAGAAACGCAAGATGCTGAGCAATACCCTCGGGGCGTTCCCCGGGGGCATGGAACGCCTGAAATGTGCTCAGATAGACCCAAAACGCCGACCCCAGACACTTTCTGTGGAGGAGTGGATCCACTTGGCGCAGACATCAGGGCAGGATAGTGAAGATGCATCCTGAACGTCTTGCATATACCTTTCTTGGCTTCTTCCTCACGACAATTTTCTGCCTGCAATGGTGGCAGCACGCGGTGTATCCCCGCGCTCTTTGGATCGCGCTGGGGATGATCGCTCTCAATGCGTTCTTGGTACGCAGAGCGCGTGGCCCTGTATTGGCAGGACTTCTGGGAATCACCATCGCTCTTCTAACTGTTGCACGGACAACGCACGTACCAACATTCGAAACGATCGACACTTTTGCAGATGGAAAGTATGTAACCATTCATGGTGTCATTGTGGAAGAACCGGATCGGCGTCCGATGCAGACAAAATACACGATTGAAGTGCAGAAGCTCACACGCAATGATGAGCACATTGACCACTTGCAAGGCAGGATCCTTGCAACCGATCGCAACGGCTGGCCGCAATACCAGTATGGGGACGAAGTGGAGGTAAGCGGCACGCTGGAGAAGCCGGGAATGATCGACACATTCCACTACGATCGCTATTTAAGCCGCGATGATGTCTACAGTGTCATGTATTTTGCGAACATCAGAAAAGTGAGTAGCGGACACGGCAATGCATTCTTTGCACTGCTCTTCCATACCAAAGAACTCTTTGAAAATCAGATCAATCGGCTGTATGCGGAGCCACACGCATCGTTCCTTGCGGGACTGCTCACGGGATCCCGGAAGGGAATTCCTGAACATCTGATGGAGAACTTCAATACCACTGGGCTGACGCACATCATCGCAATCTCCGGATACAACATCACCATTGTTATCACGATGATCTCCGGTGCACTCTTCTGGCTCCCGCTGCGCTGGAGATTTATTCCAGCTGCGAGCGCAATCATCGTCTTCACGCTCTTTGTTGGTGCAAGCGCCGCAGTTGTGCGCGCCAGCATCATGGGCATTTTGGGGATTCTGGCGCTGCATGTCGGCCGTGTGAATCACGTACGCCTTACAATTCTCTGGGCACTTTTTGCCATGCTTGCCTGGAATCCAAAGTTCCTCTGGTACGACGCAGGGTTTCAGCTCTCTTTCCTGGCAGTACTGGGGCTCACCGAATGCGCTCCATTACTCGATCGATGGTTCAAGTGTGTACCTGCAGTTCTGGGAATGCGAGAAGCGCTCCAAATGACCATATCAGCGCAAATTACTGCCGTACCATTGATCGTACTTCTTTTTGGGCGCCTCTCGCTCATTGCGCCGGTTGCGAACCTCTTGGTTGCACCGGCGATTCCCCCGGCAATGCTCTTTGGATTTTTGGGAACAGTACTGAGCACCATTTGCTTCCCCCTCGGACAACTCTTCGCCTTTATTGGATGGGGATTTATGCAGTGGATCGTGCTTGTTGCAACCGCTCTTGCACACATTCCCTTTGCCTCTGTTGATGTTCCCGCCATCGGAACAACATGCGTCGTACTGTACTACACCGCGCTTGTCACAATTGTAGCGCGCCGTCGACTCACCACTTATATACATACACTCTACTCTTTCCTCCGCAGAGCCCCGGCACGGCCACGGTCTCCATTGGCGTATATCCCGGCAAAGGAAACGCGTGGGAGATGACACGCGTTCCGGGTTTAAGCTCACGTTGAAACTTTGCCGCAAACTTGGGCATAACATCGGTAATAAGGTAGAGGACGATGCAATCAGCATCACGCAGGTCCGCTTTAAGCGCATTGCAGAAGCGCAGCTGAACATCCTGCCGGGAAAGGAGAATCCGAATTTTGCCAAGGAGCCAAACCGCAGGAACAATTTCGTACCCTATCGCACGTATAGTGGGAATTTGGCGTTTGGCATAAATCAGAAGACGCGCATCTCCCGCACCCAGATCATAGAGCGTTTCTCCGGGACGGAGAGCGGCAAGATTGAGCATCGTCTGCGCTGTACGGTGCGATGTGGGAACAAAGGGCACACGCACCCAGAGCGCACCAATCATGGTCATAGAAAGAACCATGAGTAGAAGAATGATGATGCCGTAGGCAATATTGATGAAGAGGATGGCGATACTGTACAACTCTTTTCAGGTATGTGGCAAACAGGGCAAACAGGAGCGCAAAAGACCAAGAATAGTTATGTACGCTCCGAAGAAATCTTCTCAGATTTCGATCTTTGTGCTATAATTATAGGAAGATGAACACCACAATACTCATCCTGCTCTCCGGCGCACTCCTCTTCGCATGCGGCACATTGCTGCTGGTCTTGCGAGAGGAATCTAAGCTCAAAAAACTCGTCTGGGCAGAGCAGGAGAAAACACGAACATTTGCCCGAACATTTCACCAGCTCGACGACCTTCTCACGGGTGTGAAGTGGCACACGGAAATGCTGGTGGAAAAGGAGGCAGGCACACTGAACATTGCTCAGCAGCAGCTCATCCACAAAATCGATACCTGTGTGGAAGACGCAATTGCTCTGCTCCAAAAACACTTTAAACGATCACGGAAAGATTACGGCAAATCTGGGGCTCTACGGAAGGAAGAAATGCCTGCGCAGGAATAAGCAAACTACAGCAAATACTGCTGAAGCTTTCCCCAGAGCTCTTCAACGCTCAGATCGCTTTTCACAAAGAAGTCAGCGGCACCAAGCTCCTGACACTTCTTCTTATCAATATCCTGACTTAAATTTGTCAGAATAACGACAGGAAAGGTATGCCCCTGCTTGCGTATGTGCTCCAGAACCTGGAACCCATCGGTATCCGGCATTAGAAGATCAAGAAGTAACAAATCCGGAGGAGACTGTTCAATGGAAGTGATTGCCGCTTTTCCTTCAGGAACAACATCAACAGTGACATCATGTTTCTCTAAATTGATCTTGTAGAGATTTGCGATGAATTCCTCATCTTCAGCGATCAGGATTCTCTTGTTTTGACTCATGATGAGAGGGGGAAAGTGGCAGGAAGATGGAGAACGTTGTTCCACGGTTCTCTTCAGAGACAAATGTTACCCGACCATGGAGTAGTGTAATGAGGGAATGCACTAGGTACAACCCGAGTCCCGTACCGCTGGTATCGTGTTTGACGACATTCGTACCGCGGAAGAATTTCTTGAAGACGCGATCCTGCTGCACACGCGGAATGCCATAGCCGGTGTCCGATACGTCAATGTGGACAAACGCACCTTCTTTCACAGCTTTAACGGTAATCGTACCACTATCCGGCGTATATTTGATGGCATTACTGATAACATTCGCCAATACTTCACGCAGAAGTTTTGCATCGCTCGATAGAACAATATCGCCATGGCAATCACAGGATATTATCTGCTTCTTGCGCAGATATTCCGGTTCGTACTCCATACGCAATCCATTAAAGAGCTCTTTAAGATTCACTGTGTCCTGCCCAATAGAAATACGGCCTGCTTCCAGATGCGCAATAGTGAGCATGGTGAAAATCGTTTCGGACATGTGCACGCTGTACTCTTTTGAGCGCAGAAGCATCGTTCGTTGCTCATCGGAAAGCGGCCCAGCCGATCCGTTCAGCAACGTTTCCAGAGCAAGACGCATAGCTGTAAGCGGTGTGCGCAATTGATGGGAAACCAGGGAGACGAATTCCGACCGCGTTTTCTCCAACCTCTTGCGGGTCGTGATGTCCTCCTCGATTCCCACAAAACCGAACAGATTGCCGCCCTTATCAAGAATGGGGGAAATATGCACCAGAGCATCGTATTGCGTTCCATCTTTGCGTCGGTTTGTAATCTCACCATTGTAGGGAACCTTATTCTCTTTAATCGTCTTCCACAGTTGTGCATAGAATGCGGGTGGCATTTGCCGCCCCCATATACGTGATGTCTGACCAATAATTTCCTGCGGAGAGTACCCTGTTGTTTTTTCCACAGCCGGATTCGCATAGAGGATGATGCCTTCAGAATCGGTAATCACAATATGGTTCGATGCGCCGCGAACAGCCAATTGAAATTTTCCTAATTCACTCGTCATGCGGCCTGCCAATGCAAGTGCATGCAATCGCGAACTGGCAATGAGGTAATACACCGCAAAGATCAGGAAGCTGAAGCCCATACCTCCGAGTAAAATCAGCTGAGGCATTTTTATTTCTGCTGCCGCAAGCCCAAAATCCGGCGGACCGGAAACTTTCAGTTTCCATGCGAGTCCCGTAGTCGTCAACGAAACCTGCTGCACAATATTTCCCGATACATCGGCAATAGTCAGACCACGCGGCATGGAGCGCTGCCACAGAATCTCGTCATTTTCATCCACCAATTCAATGATGAAATTGGTATGCGTATCGCGCTGCAGAACAATGTGTTCATCCAGCAGCAATACCGGACGTATGCCCAGAGCCACGAATCCTATAAGGGAAGAACGTCGTTCTTTCACGGTATCAACAGGCACGCCATTCTTGTACACGGGGAGAATGAACAGGTAATCCCCCTGAATGTTCCCTCTGTATATGCGACCTGCAGCAGCAAGCTCTCCGGAATCTCCAACACGACGTAATATGGCTTCTTTCTCATATCCTAGATCCCACCCAAGCAATTCCTCATTTCCTGTAAACGGCTCCAGGTACTTTATGGGGAAATATTCGTCACGTTTCTCATCTGGATAAATGGTGAAAGCAGGATATGTAAGCAAATCGGAACGAACGCTTTCTTGAAACGGGGTCTTCTGTGTAGCATCCACACGCTCGATGTACGCCATAAACGATATGCCGGGGAAACGCTGCTTGAAACTCAGTCTGTTAACGAGCTGAGACCATTCACTGCGTTCGACGAGCATACTGGCAATAAAGAGTCCCTGTGCGTTATAGAGCACCTGCACATGATCATCCAGACGATCCTGCAGAAGTTGTTGAATGTTGAGAACCTCTCTCTCGAACTTTTCCTGTGCACGATGGTACATATCCTGCTGCGCATACCGCCACACACCAATACTCACCCCTGCCAATAAAAGGAAGAAGACCACACCGATGGTCATGACAATGCCGTGCCGGCGGCGATGCAGAGCACCATGTGCCTGCTCCGTCATAGACGAGTGGTAAGCGGGATGCACTATGGGCGTATCACCAGCAGGCATAATTCAGAGGAAAATGTGGATATTTTCCCTTTATTATACCAAATTTTGACAACGAAGTCTCTTGTGAAATTACAAACTCCTATAGTGCTATGTACTCTGTAAAACAGCACCGTTTGGCAAATAGACACCAAGGAGAGTTATTACAGCAAATCCGCGTTCAGTACCGATAATAATACCCCGCCTTTGGCACGTAAACGCGATCTGTGGACCGTCCAGCATCATAGTAATAATTATCATTATAGTACGGCATGCGGTACGGAAGGCGATACGACTGATTGGCGGTGTAATCTACAGGCTCGTAGTACGGATACCTGTTGTAATAATACGAACGCTGCGTTGCATAACGGTTGTAGGGATCGTAACGGTACGTATTACTGTTTTCATAATAGCGATCCTGCTTGTACGGATTCCACGTCTGCCAGCCCAAGCACGTGTAGTTATCACATGCTCCACTACTATCGTAGGAATGACAAATACGTTCACCACAGTACGGTGCAGCTGCATCTGCAGCAACGGGCATCAGAAATACAAAAGAGAGAAGGCCAGTGATGAACCAAAGTGATTTATGCATAGGAGGAGCACCGTAAGCCTTCCAGGTCTGGGCAGCAAGTGCCCGAGCTGGACAAGGGAACAGTGTATTGTCTGCTAAATTGCACTGGACATGAGTATGAATTTTTTGCAACATACAGATAAGCCTCGCTGCAGACGCCTGCAGTGATATGGTCATTGTGTCTTCGGGAAAATTCTCCGTACAATCCATTTAACTCCCCCCACCAATATTATGAATCAACAACCATGCACATTGCGTCTTCACGTTCTGTTTGGAGTATTCATCGCACTGATGATTGGCATGAATTTGCTGGGAAATAAGGTCACCACCATTATTGGTATCTCCGTTTCCGTAGGCATTTTCATGGTGCCGCTCACGTTCCTGATTACAGACATCGTAGAAGAAGTCTACGGACAGGAAGTGGTGAAGCACTTCATCATCAGCGGCGTGATCGCCATTGTCATGACGTTCATCTACACGGGATTCTTCGTATGGCTGGAGCCCAACGCCCGCTTCTCGTACAACGAGGAGTATCGGATCGTCTTTGGGTCTTCCATGCGCATCATGGTAGCAAGTGTCATCGCATTCGCGCTCTCTCAATTTCATGACATCTGGGCATTCGCATACTGGAAGAGGAAGACGAACGGAAAATTTCTCTGGATACGCAACAACCTCTCTACGTGGGTATCACAGGCGATCGATACTCTGGTGTTTATGATGATCGCGTTCTACCACATGACCGATAAATTCACGTTTGCATTCATCATTCAGCTCTCGATTCCCTACTACCTGTTCAAGCTAGTCTTCGCAATTCTCGACACTCCGTTTGTGTACCTTGGGGTGACGTGGCTGAAAAAGGGAATACCTGCGGAAAATCGCTAAGCTCATCAGAGCTTATCGACGATAACCATCCAGCAGAAGACTCCTAGGAAAACAAAGGTGGCAAAAAGCAGAAGATTGCGCCACCAGCTCGGTCTCAATTCGGGGGCGAGTACACGGTTATTGAGATATAAGAGTAGTCCCGTGTAGACGAACATGGTAAACGCATTGATCACGGCACCGAGGATAATGAGCTGCAAGGGCTGATCGAATCCAATGGAAAAAATGATGATGCCGAAGAGAATCTGTATCCAGAGGATAATGTAGTACACACGGGACACATTGAATGCCTTTGCTTTTCTAAGAAGGAGAACATTCTCCGTCATAATGCGGCTGGTGGAATCGAGCACCGTGAGCTGCGTGGCAAGAAGCATAACGCCGGTGATGATGAGGAAGAGTCTACCGATGAGCGGCAGCGTCTTGATGCCGATAACCACCGCCTCATTCACCACAAACATAATGCCTTCCGTATTGCCTTCCATGCCAAAGGAAGTGACATATGCCAAAAGCGCTAATGTGAACATGGTGATGAGCCCAAGACACCAGAAAATCAGAAAGTGTTCCTGGTTTATCACGCGCCACCAATGATGGAAGCGCTGCAAACTCTTTGCGTTTATCGCAAACGTATTCCCGGTGATGGTGAAAGTTTTTTTCTTCGCGCCGCCGGTGATGAGGCTTGTGATGCGATCGGCGTACTTTCCCATTCCGTATCCTTTGTCCCTCACATAGAAAGACTGTGCAAGATTCAGGTTTCCTCCAGCTCCCGAGTACGCAAGTGCACCGAGGAATGTGCCGATGGCAATCCCGACTGGAAGGAAGGTAAAGCCCTCGCCAATGCCAATAATGCCTTCGCCGAGAGCAGCAAAATCCGCTCCGCGAGCAAGGTACAACGTCAGCAAAATAATAAAGGGAACTCCTATGCCAATGAGCCATTTTTCCAGTGTCTCTACTGTGCGATAGAGCACGGTACCCAGCGTGAGAATCAAGCCGATGATCAGGAAGACCGGTATGGCTATTGCCGTGACGTTGTACACACCGAACGCCATGGAAAGCAGGGAAGATCCTGCCAAACCTATTCCCGGCCAACCAAAGCCGAGGAATGTGGAAAGGATAAACCACACAGGGAGCCACTTCAGGAGCCGCGCAAAACCGACAAAGATACTTTCACCGTAGATGAGCGCGTAGCGTTCCACTTCCATATTGATGAAGAACTGCATGGTTACTCCAACTAATATTCCCCACACGATTCCCAGCCCGTAATTACTAGTGAGATACGGCCAGAGAATTACCTCGCCACTCCCCAGCCCTAAACCGAGAATGATAAAACTGGGACCGATGAGTTTTCTGAGCGGCAGCGCATCGGGGAGAACTTTCTTCCCAAGAGGAAGGGTGGTGGAGGTTTTCATAAAACACATCGTACCATAGCGATACACAACACACCTACTCGACATCAATCGTTTGACGTATCACCCAAGAAGTACAGCTGCGCGGGAAACAAGAAATATGACAATAAAGCAGAATCCCAGAATAGGGATAATGATGGGATACGTCTGTACATTCCGTGGATGCGGCTTGCGCACCTTGATGATCACGCATGAGAGGTTGACGATTGCAAAGACCACAAGGATAACCAGACTCGTCACTTGAGCCAACGCCATGAGCGGGAGCCACAGTGCCAACAGGAGAACAATGAGTGTAAGAACAATCGTAGCTGCAAGCGGCGTATGCGTGCGCGGATGAACATAACCCAGAAACGAAGGTAACCACGCACGCTGACTTAAGCCGTAGAGAATCCTGGATGACATCACGATTTGTACCAGGAGCCCGTTTACAATGGCAAAGAGACTGATGAACGTGATGATAACAGGATCGCTGCCGGTATTACGCTGAAAGATGAGCGCCAGTGGTGCATCAGTCTGTGTGAGTTCGGCACCCGAGAGACTTAAAACCGCAACAACTGCCACAAGACAGTAAAGGATTGTCGCACCGCCGAGTGCAAAGCAGATACCTAAAGGAAGATTACGGTGCGGATTTTTTACCTCTTCCGCAATATTCGCCATATCCTCGAATCCGATGAATGCATAGAACGCGACGAATGCTCCGGTGACAATTCCGCTCCACAGAGCCAAATCTGCCGATGGGACAAATTCTGCGACACGCGCCGGAAAGGAAAGAAGACCGCTGCGACCAACCCAGATGATAATCAGGAGCCCCGTGATCTCGATCAACGTAAAAAGGGATGCGGCGCCAGCAGATTCTTTAATCCCCCACACCGCTACAAACCCAGCGATCATGACGGTAATGGTAATGGCAAACGTGCGCCCGATATCCAGAAAAACCTGCAGATAACCCACAAAAGCATTGGCAAGCGTACCCGCGGAAACAACGGCAGAAAGAATGACCAGGAGTCCGATGCCAGAGGAAAGCCACGGTAAACCGAACGCATGTTGTGCATAGATCGCCTCACCACCGCT
>JBAYNS010000019.1:0-14452 GCA_041678625.1 Candidatus Peribacteraceae bacterium | reverse complement strand
TCTGCTCTTCACCGATCAAAACGGCATCGTTGGCACTTTGAATGGCAACACGCTGCTCCTGGTAGGTTCGGCATCGCTCGCCAATTACCAGTCCGCACTGCGTTCCGTGCGCTACGCAAACAGCGCCGATTCTCCCGACACCTCCACCCGCACCATCACGTTCCGCGTCACCGACGCGGATGACGGTGTAAGCAATGAAACCTACCGCAACATCGAATTCACCGCCGAGAACACGCCGCCCGTCATTACGGAAGGTACGAGCGTATCGGTGACCATGGACGAAGATGCTGATCTGACGGCGTTCTCGCTCACGCTGAATGCAACCGACGCGGATTACCACAGCATCAGCTGGAGCATCTCGAGCGCCGCATCGCACGGCACGGCATTGACGAGCGGCAACGGCGACAGTAAAGAAATTTCATACGTACCTACAGCGGATTACTACGGATCGGACAGCTTCGTGGTGCAGATCTCCGACGGCAACGGCGGAACCGATATCATCACCGTGAACGTGACGATCACTGACCGCACGCCCCCCATCATCAGCGCCGTCGCAAGTGGATCTCTTACTACTTCGTCAGCCTTGATTACTTGGACGACAGATGAAAACACGTCCACCAAGGTATCGTACGGCCTCAGCACATCGTATGGATCAAACACATCCGAAACCGACACGTCATCGCGTGTGATCTCGCATTCCAAAACAGTATCGGGCTTGCAGGCCTGCACCACCTATTACTTCGCCGTCGTTTCGACGGACGCAACATCCAATACTTCCACAACAGCGGGCGGTTCGTTCACCACATCGGGCTGCGCAGGAGACGCAACGATCCGCGTGAGCACTGGGTCGAACGTCATTCACAATGTCAACGGTTCGACGGGCAGCATCATGCTCTCGGATAACTCCCTATCGCTCACTGTTCCTATCGGATACATCGCCACCAATGTCACATGTTCGACAGGTGCATACTTCCAGATCAAGGCACTGACTTCCGCTCCGGTTAAAACGGAACTTGGTTCGCCCTCCGGGCGCGACACGATCATCAACGCATACAATCTCTCTGCGTATTGTCCGGATCTCACCCCGGTGACCGAGTTCGATGAATCACTGACAATCGTCTTCACCTATTCCGATGCAGACGTTTCCGGACTCGTTGAGTCCTCTCTGGGTACCTACCGCTTCGGCTCGGGGTCAACCGTGTGGGAAGAGCTGACATGCAATCAAGATACGTCCGCCAACACGCTGACCTGCAGCACGGTCGCTTTTTCATCGTTCGGCATATTTGGTACGCCCGTCTCCACTGCATCTGATACGAGCAATACAACTGGCACCCAGAGTGCCGGCGGAAGACGAGGGAGTGCTACAGGGATGGGCGAACGTATTGCCGCTGCAAAGTCTGCGATTCTCGCACGGTATCAAGGGGATAGGTTGCAAGAGGTTGCTGTAGTAGAGGAGCCGCAACATGCTGCTGCGGAGAAAGAACCTGCCGTTTCCCTTTCCAGTGAGGAACGCAGGATACACCGTGCAACGCAGAAGAGTATGGCAGTGTTTGCGCCTCGCCCGATCGCTACCATCGCACAACAACGAGGCAGGTTGTACGCCTTCATTCAGGAAACACCTATCCTCTACCGTGATGTGCCAATAGATGCGTGGTTCACACCATATGTTGCCATGTTGATTGAGGAAAATATTGCACAGGGCTACAAGGATGAGGCAGGAAAGCCGACAGGAGAATTTGGAGTGGTGAGTCCCATCACCTATGCAGAAGTACTCAAGATGGCACTGGAATCTGCGGGGTACGATGTTGCAGGATTACCCCCACCACGTAATATCTCTGCTCGAGGAAGCTGGGCGAATGCCTACGTAGCAAAAGCTGAAGAACTAGGGCTAACCGTGTTTTCTCTAGAGAGAGATGTTCATACTGCGGCGACCAGAGGAGAAGTGATACAAACAATTCTAGAAGTTCTTAAACTGCCGATTGCAAAACAGTCAGCACAGTTCTCTGATGTACCGCGCAGTCACCCGTATGCCAATGTGATTGCAACGGCTGCATTCTTTGGATTCATCACAGGTGATACCGACAGTGAAGGGAACGAGCTTAATACGTTCAGGCCAGATGATCCAATCAATCGTGCAGAAGTGGCAAAGATTATTGCGCTGGTGAAGGAGGCAATGGAATAGAGACTGTCCGAATCCCGCCTACCCTTCCGTAGCCCAGCATACGCGGGACGAAAGGAGGGCCCAGTACACCGAGCCAAGGCTTGCAAAATACATATTTATTTTGTATAATATTAACGGATAATACCCACATCACCATATGAAAAGAAAAAATGCCTTGCGGCAGTATGCCCGCCCCAAGTTCCAACTCTTGCTTGGAACATATCTTCTTTTTGCTTGTATCGCACTTGCGCAACAGCAGAACATGCGGTTTGCAGCAAATGTAGACACTACAATTCTCCCAGATTTCACCGTCGATGAAATCTCTGTACGGCCATTCCCGATGGAAGCGCATCATTCGTACACATTTCTCGCAAATGTACGAAATATTTCCTCGGTACGGACAGACAGTTCTTCTGCCGTGCAACTGTTTATTGATGAAGGAGACAACGGCAGCATGGACGTTGTCGGCGAACGCAGATCGGTTACACGACTCGCAGCGGGAGGTCATCACCTCATTACGTGGGGCAGCGTACAATCCGTCGACTGGGAAGCCGTTCCCGGGAATCACCGCGCAATGGTGTGCGCAGGGCTTCCACAGAGCGAGCAGCAACAGGGATTTTTGAATGACGCCAATCAGGAAAACAACTGCGTGGATTTTGCGTTCAGTATAGGAGATGTTGCCGCTTCTTCGTCCTCGTCTTCTTTAGAAAATACTCCGGAAGAACAAACCGATTCCAACAATGAAGTAACATTCAGCGATACTCTGCCTGATTGGGCTGCAGTGGCAATCCGGGAACAAGCAAGGCTTGGCATTGTGAAAGGATATGATGATGGAAGATTTGGTGCCGACGACCCTGTAACACGAGGGCAATTAGTAACCCTTCTTTACAGAATATTGCGACACACACAGATCATGACAACGGTGCCTTCCAGTTGCGAACAGTCCTTTGACGATGTGCCACATCAACATTATGCATACACACCTCTCTGCGCACTGCTCAACAACGATCGCATTGATGCCGAACTCCTCTTTTTACCTGATGCCTCCGCATCACGGGCAACTACCGCCATGCTCACATACAGAATACTCGAGAGTGAGCTCCTGGATATCATCGGGATGACTGAAGGAGAAGTTGTGGCATCAATGCCGGCCTACACAGATGTTCCTTCTACCAATCACGCATACGAAGCCTCTGTGGTATTGCGTGCTGCCGAGATTATGACCGGCTACCCGAACGGGAATTTCGGTCCAGACGATCAATTGAATCGAGCACAGGCAGCGCTCATTATGTATCGCCTGCTGGAGAAACTTGAGAATATGCAACCTGCGCAAGCTTCCGGAGGAAATTCGGCTTCTCATGCGGCCGCTCCGTCCTCATTCCCATTCGGAACTGCAAACAGTTCGAGCGCAGCTCCGCAAGCCACTCCAAATCCAATACCAGCGCAACCGAATAATCAACCAGCCCAAAATGCACCCCAGAATCAGAACACGGACCCTGAACCTGAAACAATATTGCCGGACTACATCGTCACTGAAATTGTGCCCACTCCCAATATGTCTGCAAGAAGTGACTATAGTTTCCTAGCATCAATTCAAAACGTAGGAGGAGACTCAGACGTTCCGACATTGGCCTATTTGAGCATTGACGTTGGAAACGACGGCATATACGACTACTGGCGCGTTTCGGATGATGCGCTGCTGCACGTCTCCGCTCTCCCTAGTGGATCAACCGAATCCGTGGATTGGAACAATGTCGGTGCCTCTCCTTCGGTCGACTGGATCGCAAGCGAGGGAACACATAAGATACGCATTTGCGTGAATATGAATCCGGATTTTGCGGAAAGTAATGGATCGAACAACTGCAATACCGTCGTGTTCACAGTAACAGCGGCAGAGCCCAACCCGGAACCGGATCCCGTTCCCCAACCGGCTCCTGCACAGGCAGCTGTCCTACCGAATTTCATAGTAGATTCTACTTACCTTAGTATTGAGATGTCCGGAAAAACCTCCATGGAAATGCTGGCACATAATTTAGGCGGAGCAAGTACCGAGCAGACATACATTAAAGTATGGTTAACGTACAACGGCCTTGTGGAATCAAACACTATCCAATACCGCCTGATGGCACCGATGGCTGCGGACGGAAAGCGGCATTACTATTTTGACCTCGGGTATCTGCCAAATATCCCATACGTCATGCATGTGTGTCTCGACCAATCGTATAACGGCAGCACCACCATTACCGAGAGCGACGAAACAAACAACTGCGCTTCACGAGATGGAAATCCCTACTACCCGTCGTAGAAACCCGTGAAGCTCTTCTTTATCAAGAGAAATTCCTCACCCACGCCATCCTGAAAGGTATGAGCGTGGGTTTTTTAAAACGACAAGAGGAAGCCTATAAATCCAGAGAAAGCGAAGTGCGTGCTGATCCATTCGCAGTGAGAATAATCCGGCAACATAATTTGATTGAATCTACGAGTATCACATAATTGCCTGCAATACGTACATCCAAAACGGATTTTATAAAACACCCAGCCCGAGGAACCAATTGTGGCTTCATTAATCAATTCTTGGTTTTAGGTTTTGCTTATTTCAGACATTGGGTATTGAAGAACTAATTCAATTGAATGATTAATTATCCAAACAGAGTGACTCTTTTGAAACTGTGCCCATGATGACTTGTTTGACACATCCAGAGGCAAATTCATCTGCATAACATGTTCCAATGATGTTTTTGATAGATCCGTGTGTAAGAGCTATTTTTTGCTCATCGGATAATACCGGCGGAAAACAAATTCCACTGATACATTGGCCTCCGTCCGTACAGAGTTCGCCACCTTCTTTGTATGATAAAAGACACGCGTTTTGCTCATCGGACCACTCCCCACCCACGCTCTCGCATGCTTGCCTACTTTCTTGCGGATGATGTCCCGGTAAAGATGAATAGAAAAAGCCCAATGCAATTCCGGCTGCACAAATAATGAATAAAATAATGAAGACGTACAGTATCATTTTGCGCATATAATTTTTTGAAATAAATGAGCTGAATGAACGTCTATCACTATACTCCTTGTCCATTGTAAATGTCCGAATCGCGCCCGCCCTTCCGTAGCCCCGCATTCGCGGGGCGAAGGAGGATCCAGTACATCGAGTCAAATCACTTAGTGACAGATTGTGCAGGAATACTCGTTAGCATGCCGAAAATAGCTTGGTCTTGATGGCCGTTTTCCACAACCCACCGACGTAATTTTCTAAAAACATCAGCTGCGCGGGACGTGTCGTCTGAGTTCCATACGTGTTCATCGGTCCACGGCATGCTAGCGGAGCCATAATTAACGGTCTGTAAATCGCCAGTATCGTAATGCGGTATGTTATTATACCAATCGGGATCCGCTCTTAGATAATCTCTATACATCTCTTCCGCATCCTCACGAATCCTATGATACCTGTCTCCATCTGGATCATCCTGTTCATCGATACGATCACCGCAAAAATAGACATGTTCATCACGAGCTTGAATCCCACGTATCACAGAAACCATCGCAGGCGTATGCGTTGCACTGACCAAAGCAGCATTGGGGTTCTGATCCCGTATAAGATTGCATAAAGCTTTACCCGATCCTTTATAGTGGGCACCAGCTTCTATGGAAATAAGTTGTAACAATATAACCGGAACATGGTCTTTTGGGGTATCTCCCAGTTTCTTGAGCATCGCAAAACCATCGGCTTGCTGATTATTAGCGGTCAAAAACAACTGATCACAAAGACAATAATCGCTTCCGTCAGGATCATCGATCACATCTTTTTGCATATCAAAAGGATGTTCTGGACTGTCCTCATAGAATTGCTGGAGAACCGGGGCAAGAATTGGGACTATCGTCTCTGCAGTCTCGCGTGAATTCCATCGCTCATAATCGGTGACATCAATTCGTAAGGTTTCACGATTCGGGTTTCCGGTTTCAATAACATTGACTTGCGCGATACCATCCAATTTTTCCTTCAATAAAGCACTTAGCGGCTTGTTCACAGTCTCATCCATCGATTCGCGCGTTCGTATTATCCCTGGAGAAAGACTGGCCTCTGGGGCCTCTTGAGTATATTCAACTGGTTTTTCTCTATTAATATCAGTCATGACAACAAGCTTTTACTATTAATAGTATACGCTTATTTTGCAGAATTGACAACTTACCTACAAAGCGAGGGGAATCGATATTGCTAATGCACTGATCTTCATTTCCATTGACATGTGCGTTCTGCATACTGCCCAACAATCTGCATTTACAATGCCATACAACATCACGAAGGTCTTCAATGCGGATATTCAATCTGGTGAGTTTTTGGAGGGTACTTGTGTTATTCGGATGCAACTCCATCGAATTCTTCATCGTTGGCCTCTGCTTCTTCTTTGGTGGCCCGGACGATGCCATCCTTGTGATGCGCCGGAGAATAGATCGTATAGAGCTTTAGATCCTCAGTACCGGAGGTATTTATAATGTTATGCTGCGCGCCGGCTGGCACAACGATTGCCGAACCGTCACGAACTGCATACTCATTCCCATCGATGATGCATTTCCCCTCTCCACTTTCAAAGCGGAAAAATTGATCATTTTCCGAATGAACTTCCATCCCGATTTCTTCATTGGGCTTCAGGCGCATCAGCACCAACTGGCTGTGCTTACCGGTATACAAAACCTTGCGGAAATTTTTGTTCTCCAGTGTTTCTTTTTCGATATCGGCGTGAAATCCTTTCATGAGGATACAGTATCACACATCAACTTCGTTCGATAGCTGTTCACTATTCCGAAGAGCGTACTTTCGAATCGCGCCTGCCCTTCCGTAGCCCCGTCCCGCATACGCTGGAGGACGACGGAGTGGCCAGTACGCCAAGCCAACCTCAAAATATTCTGCGTGATATAGCAAAAGTGTATACTGCTGGTTGTCTACTCTTTCCCCTGTATTCATCATGAAGAAAACTGTCCTTGTCAGCGTTATCGGTGGTGCTGTTGTAATTGCAGGTGCCGTATACGTTCTCTCTGGAAGCGGTTCTGCGGGAATACCCATCTCTATGGAGGACTACATCAGCGGTCGCATCGGCAATGCCCACTGCACTCTTTCGATGAATGAACATGGAGGAAAAATCGATACCGATCTGTACATCTCGGGTCTGCGTATGCGCATGGATAACACCGTTGTCCACGAGGGCGGTACTATGACGAGTCATATTCTCAATGATGGCGAATACGTGCACGTATGGGGAAACGGTCAGGCATTCTCCATGAAGTACGATCCCGAACAGGCGGCAGATACCGGTGCTTTTGGACCCGGTACCGATCAGGAATTAGCCGATGTTCTTTCCAACCAACAAATGAAATGCGTGAAGTGGAAAGTTGATGAATCACTTCTTACCAAGCCAAAGGATGTGACATTTACCGATCTTTCTGCAGCTCTGGAATTTGAGAATATGTTCGACACGGTAGAGGGCGGCGCTGCTCCTACCGAACCTGAACCGCTCGATGTGACGCAGGAAGAGGCCGAGAAGCTCTTGAAGCAATTGCAGGAAGGTGCTCAGAACGGCATGGATGAAGATTATTTTCGTGATCTGATGGAGTAAGAGATGCTCGATTTCATGAATGATCGCCTGGACCGATGGGTTCGGATTCGTGTGCGCGGAAGACGAATGAAAATATGCTTTTGAACTCGAGAATATAATTCTCCATCCAGATGCTTTGCTATACTAGCATTTGTCCATTCCATTACTTTTTATGAATAAAATACCTCTATTGCTCTGTGCCTTATTCCTGCTCTCTGGTTGCGCTCAACAACCAATTTCTGATGCCGAGAAAGAATTCAACGAAAGCGGCCAGGCAAAAGCCATCGAGCGTGAAGAAGATCTCTGGCAATACTACGACGATGTAAATGGAGGATTTTCGTTCCAATATCCATACAGTGTTTCTTTGAATGGTGAGGATGAGGGGCAAATGCAGCTTTCAGTGCTTGTAGAACCTATCGATTCATTTGAAGGCGCTATGGGATACAACAAAGAGACTTCTTTGAAGAATCTGGAAGCACTAAAAAGAGGAAACTACGGAGAGAGTGTTGATTTTGCACTGGAAGAATCAAAAAAAGTTGTAAGAGTTGAAGACGCGTATGCACAGCAGTTTATGGTGCTTGGTCGTTTTGACGTTTGTGATATCACTTTCGAACGCAAGCTCTACTTTTTCCATAATTCCAATCTGATTGTCATCACGCTCTCTGCTCCGCAAGAAGCAGTTGTGCAAAGTGCGCCGGAGTACTTCACGCGTGACCCGGAGAACTGTGGCGAAAGCTTGATCCGGGAATTTGAAAAACAAGCAGATTTCTACCAAATGCTTGCACAAGGTGAGGGAGCAGAACCTGCACAGGAATGGTTTGATACCTTCGATGCTATCGTAAATACGATAACATTCGTTGATACGCCTGATATTTCCGCGCTCCTGCAAGGTATGTGGACATCGCTCGATGATGCCCAGTACCAGATGGAATTTGTCGGAGAGACGAAAAAGGATTTTTACGATAATGAAGAAAATGCCAGTGGAACGTTTGCACTGACAGACGAATCCCCTCTTGCGGAAGAAGGAACTGAGGGGCCGTACCTCATTGTTGATGAGGATGACGAGCAATTCGTGTACGCCATCGTGGACGTATCCGATACAGAACTCACGTTGATGTATTTGCCTCGCGGCAACATTCTACGGTTCGGACGGTAGAAAGATTTTTTGCACTTCTTGTAAGAAAAAACGGGAGCGGATCAAAAGACCCGCTCCCACCCATTCGGCTTTCTAACCTTGGGTTAGGACAACTCGGAGAGTAGCTCCACCAGGTCGACGCAGCGGTTGGTGTAACCCCACTCGTTGTCGTACCAACTGTAAATCTGCACCATGCAACCTGCCACGACCATGGTTCGTTTGGCATCGATGATCGACGATTCGGGTCGATTCACGATGTCGGTAAGGACGATTTCGTCCAGATCGTCATCCGCAACAGCCATGATGCCGCCCAGGTAACCACCTGAGGCATCCTTCAGTGCTGCGTTGACTTCCTCCGCCGTCACATCGGTTTTAAGGAGAAGATCCAGAACCGATACCGATCCGTTGACCGTTGGCGTCCGGATGGATCCTCCGTTCAGAAGGCCACGGACGCTCTCGACCACTTGGCCGGTTGCAATCGCTGCACCCGTACTGGTAGGAATCAGATTCCCAATAACCGAGCGTGCGCGACGAAGGTCGGAATGGACCGCATCGCAAACACGCTGATCGTTGGTCGCAGAGTGAACCGTTGTGAGAAGTCCGCCTACGATACCGAACTTTTCACTAAGGACACGAACTGGTGCGCCGATCGAGTTTGTGGTGCACGATGCGTTACTCACGATCCTATGAGAAGGATTGAGACCGCGTTCGTTGCAACCGATCACGGTGACGAAGTCGATTTCGTCCTTCGGTGGGACAGTGAGCAAGACACGCGCAGCGCCTGCGTCGACATGACACATGCACTGCTTCCGGGTGCGGAAAACGCCCGTGGCCTCAACCACAATGACGTTTTCACCATGAGAGCCCCAGTTGAGCTTGCTGGGATCGCGTTCCTTGGTGACAGGAATGCGCTGACCGCCGATGATCAAGGCATCTTCTTCATACGACACGTGTGCGGGGAAACGCCCTTTGACGGTGTCGTTGCGCAGAAGGCCTGCCAAAATCCTCGTGTCGGTCAGATCATTAATCCTGACCACCTCCAATTTTCCATCTCGCATGTGGATCGCACGGAGTACTGCGCCTCCAATACGACCAAGTCCATTGATACCAACTTTGACGTTCATGAGAGAGCCTCCTTCTAAAACAGGGTTAAGATTCTCTCTGGAAACACTTTCCAGATTACGCACCAGTAGTTCACTCTTTCAGGTTGTCCTCCATATGAAAGCCAGTGGGCTAAAAGATCACCTTATTGCACGGTTGCAATAAGGCAAAAAATGTTAATGATAATTTACTTTAAAGACAATGAAATATCCCTAGAGAAAGAGAGGACGAGTTGTCTATACGCACTGAGCAAATTTAACACGATTTACTCATCCTCACTTTCTCTGCCTTCTACTAGCTAAAAAGGTCTTCCATCCGTATCCTTTGGCGGATTTTTATGAGTATCAGGAATACCCGCTTTTGCCCTCCCGCGTTCGCGGGACGGGGCTGCGGACGGGCAAGTCGCTCATCTCTCGTTAAAATATGAAGATACGTAACATTGCTATTATCGCGCATCCGTCTTCGTTCGCCTCAACCCTTCGGATTTCGGCGCAACTACGCCGAGAATGCGTAAACGTTTTATTGGTTAATCTATGAAAATACGGAATATAGCTATCATCGCGCACGTTGATCACGGCAAAACCACACTGGTTGATGCCCTTCTGCAACAGGGCGGTGCATTTTCAGCACATGAGGCCATAGAAGAACTGGTCATGGACAGCAACGATCAGGAGAAGGAGCGCGGCATTACAATCTACGCAAAGAACGCCTCAATTATGTACAAGGACTGCAAAATTAATATTGTGGATACTCCCGGGCATGCGGATTTTGGATCGGAAGTGGAACGCATTCTGCGTATGGTGGATAGCGTACTTCTGGTAGTAGATGCGCAGGAAGGACCTATGCCGCAAACGAAGTTCGTTCTGAAGAAGTCGCTGGAACTGGGGCTGAGGCCGATTGTGATCATCAATAAAATTGATAAGCCGGCAGCGCGTGCCACCGAAGTGGTGGATATGGTGTTCGATCTTTTTGTTGCATTGGGAGCTACCAATGAACAGCTCGACTTTCCGCATCTGTTTACCATCGCACGCGAAGGTATCGCAAAAAGGGAACTCAATGATGCATCAAAGGATCTGAAACCGCTGTTTGAAATGATCATGGAGAAAGTGCCGGAAGCGGCACAAAACATGGATGCTCCGTTCCGCATGCAGCCCAGCTCGCTCGGATACGATAAATATGTGGGACGCATGGCCATCGGTCGCGTGTACGAAGGAACGGTAAAAACCGGACAGTCGGTTTTTGTTCAACAACCAGACGGAACGATGCGTCAGGGAAAGATTAGCAAAATCTTTGAACGCCGCGGGTTACGGCAGACAGAAGTACCGGAAGCGGTGGCAGGAGATATTGTGACGATTGCCGGCCTGCCAAATATCTATGTTGGAGAGACGATTACCACGGATGAATCTGCAGAACCTTTACCGGCAATTACCATTGATCCGCCGACCATTTCGATGGTCTTTATGGTGAATAACTCCCCTTTTACAGGGAAGGAAGGCAAACTGGTAACAACGCGCCACATCAAAGAACGGTTGGAAAAAGAAAAGGAAACGAATGTCGGTTTGCATGTAGAGAGCGTGCCCAACAGCGATACCTACAAGGTATCCGGTCGCGGAGAACTGCACCTTTCTGTACTCATTGAAACCATGCGACGCGAAGGGTTTGAACTGCAGGTCTCTAGGCCTCAGGTCATCATGCATGATGAAAATGGTGAAACTCTGGAGCCGATGGAACAAGCTATCATTGATGTGCCGGAAGAATTCAACGGTACGGTCATTGATATGATGTCGCGCCGCAAAGGAGAAATGCTCGATATGAAAACACGGGAAGGACATACACGCATGGAATTTAAAATCCCTACGCGGGGGCTCCTTGGTTTGCGCGGCGACTTTATCATCGAAACGCGGGGGGAAGGAATTCTGACGCATGCATTCATCGCATACGAAAAGCACAAAGGGCCGATTGCGGGACGATCGCACGGATCGATGATTTCCATGGAAAACGGTGTTGCTATTGCCTATGCGCTCTGGAAATTGCAGGAACGCGGACAAATGTTCATTACGCCTCAGACGAAAGTTTACGAAGGAATGATTATAGGAGAGAGCGCAAAGAATGAGGATTTATCCGTAAATCCGACGAAGGAGAAGAAGCTCACCAATGTGCGCGCATCCGGCAGTGATGAGGCGATCAATCTGACACCTGTGCAGGCGATGAGCCTGGAACAGGCGTTGGAATACATTGATGACGATGAACTGGTGGAAGTCACACCAAAATCGATCCGCCTGCGGAAAAAGGTGCTCAACGGCATTGAGAGGAAGAGATCGGAGAGAAAGGAATAACCCTGACAACCCTATTTGAACCACATTCCGTTCTTGGCACCAAAGCAGGATTACAGGAGAGAAGCAATACGTCGAATAAAGCGTTTTTTCGGTATGTATGCGATGATTCGCTGCAGATATTCCATGAACAGTATATTAGTACATGTTGCGAAAAATAACAAGATATTGACATTATTATTAACATGATGATAAAATCAAACAACTTCCTCATCCCCTTCCTATGCCCCACATTCTTACCAAACTCCGAGAACGACACGGATACACCCAGGAGGAACTTGCTGATGTACTTGGTGTATCACGTCAGCACATCGCAAAAGTAGAACGCGGTGAGGCAGACCTTAAGTTATCTCAAGCCAGTCAGTGTGCGAAACTTTTTGATATTTCTATAGACAATCTCTCTACTGGTGAAATGCCTGTTGAATCCACTCTTGCAAAGAAAGCAGAAAGAAAGACAGAAAATGTTTCAGCCATTGAAGAAAGAGACCCTACACCTCAATTATCGGTAGACCCAGACAGAGTGCAGAAGTTTAAAGAGGTTTTGCTTTATATTCTTGAAAAGGTTGGCGCAAAGCCAAATGTAGGAAAAACTGTTTTATTTAAATTGCTTTACTTTATTGATTTTGATTTCTATGAAAGAGAAGAGGAACAGCTTATTGGTGCTACATATAAGAAAATTGCATACGGACCTGCTCCAGTTGAATTTGGAAGTGTAATTGCAGATATGATTGCAAATAGCGAAATACAAGAAGTACGAGGAAATTTTCATGGAAAAGAACAGATTAAATACCTCCCATTGCGTCCTCCTATAAAAACTCGTCTACCAAAACCAGAACGTGATTTCATTGATTATGAACTAGAGCGACTGTCGGATAAGACTGCCACCGAAATAAGTGATTTTTCTCATAAGGATGTGCCATGGAAAGTACATGAAATGGGGGAAGTAATTGATTACGAATCCGTTTTCTACCGTGATGCAGAATTTTCCGTACGTGATGACGATGATGAGCTATAGCTTTACCAATCAGTGCCAAAATGAATATAAGAAGCTGATAAAAAAGTTTCGTAGTCTTGAAGCTGACATAGAACGATTCTGCAAATTCACCCTAAAGCTAGAAGAAGACAGTGGGTTTCCTAGTACCAACAAAAATTACACTCTTTTGAAAGAGCGAGTTGGCGCAAGTGTATATAAGGCAAAAATGCCCTGCACAACTCTGCGGGGCAATAAATTCCGTGTTATTTACGCCAGACATGATGACTCAATTGAAATTATCTTTATCGAGCTGTATATCAAGAGTGAGAATAATAGAGAAGATAAGCAACGCATTGATGACTACTTATCAAATCAAACCCAATGAAGCTCCGCTAGCTTACCTGCCTGCTGCCGGCAGGCAGACCCTGCAAAGGCGGATGAAGTACTAGCCATTGGAATATAATTCACTGATTGCCTAACCGCATCTTAGAGTCAGATGAGAATCAAGAAAACCCCGACTACCCACTAAGTAACTGTTTTTAGAAAAGGAACCATGCATCCATCCACAACTTTCTCCATCGCGCCAAACATCACTGTGCAATATTCACGAGCTTGAGTGGATACGAGAGAAAATGAAAGTACCCATGCTTTGCTTTTTGTAGCATCGTAAGACCTCGCTTTGTTGCATTTTCTCCTGTGAACACTAGAACATCACCATCGGTATAGAACCACGCATTATTGCCATTGGATCTAAAAAGTTTGGGGAGGAGGTTTGTTACATAGTATGTCGTCATCTTTGGGGAATGGGATGCAAAGACTCCCCCAAGCAAATCTCGTTCATCATCAATATTGGGGGCGATAATGTGGGTTGGCTTGAACAAAAATTTCAATGGAGCGAATCCGATCATTCGGTCATACGAAGCTGTGGCGTAATACACCAGTGTTCCATCAGGTGACTGTTCCTTCCAGAGACGAATGTGGTGCCGATGATCAATGGTGCTGTCTCCCCCTTGGTACGCAAAATCCTGCGAACGTCCAAAAAGATACCGCGTACTGATGGGTGTTGTACTGTTCCCGAGATCCGACACTGCCTTTGTAATTCCTTCCACCCAAAACCCCTCCAGCTTCTGCCATCCTGCTTGCTCGAAGAGATGA
>JBAYNS010000018.1:0-15106 GCA_041678625.1 Candidatus Peribacteraceae bacterium | reverse complement strand
CTCACGCAATTCCTTGATGATGAGAGCAAGGAATATCACGCAACGCTCCTGGAATATCTGGAAGCACTCGAGATTCCTTTTGTGGAAAATGCCACACTGGTGCGCGGGCTGGATTACTACACACAAACAGTCTTTGAATTCTGGGATACGGAAACCCACGGACAGAATGCGGTGGGTGGTGGCGGGCGCTACGACGGTCTCATTGAGCTTCTGGGAGGACAACCCACACCGGGTATCGGCTTTGCCGGCGGTGTGGAACGCATGATCTGGCACATGAAACAGGCGGGAGTTCAAGCGCCGAACAAAGACCAGATGGATGTCTTTGTTGCGCAACTGGGTCCCGAAGCAAAGAAGACCTGCCTTATGCTGATCTCTGACCTGCGGGAAAAAGGCGTCCACACGCTGGGCGCCCTTGGCGAAGCGAGTCTGAAAAGCCAGATGCGCCTGGCGGACAAGTTCCAGGCAAAGTACACATTGCTCCTGGGGAAGATGGAAGTGAAGAACGGCACCATCATCCTGCGGGATATGGCTGCCGGAAAACAGAAGGAGATCCCCTTCGATCAGGTAATTCCCACAGTGATTGAACTCCTTGGTGGAGAAGAGAGCTTGGATACCTACACGCTGCGGGATCAATTTGTTGATGTGGACGAAGACTAAGGAAAATGAAAAATGTATGAATGAAAAATAAAAAATGATCCATTGTCGTACCATGTCATCATTTTTCACTTTTTATTTTTTCATTAGACGTCGAGGTTCTTCACTCCTTTTGCGTGCGTCTGAATGAACTTCCTGCGCGGCGCAACTTCTGAACCCATGAGCGTTGTGAACGTGGCATCTGCCCGTTCCGCATCGTCCATCGTTACGCGGTACATACTGCGGTTCTCCGGATCCATGGTGGTATCCCACAGTTGATCGGGGTTCATTTCTCCCAAACCTTTGTAGCGCTGAATAACCACGCGGGAAGATCTCTTTGCTTTCGTAGCCTTCTCATCCTCCTGATTCTCCTCGCTATCACTTTCCGTCGGCTCCGTTTCTGCATCCTCGCCCGATGTGACGATTTCTCCCTCGTCATGCGGATCCACGCCGAGTTCTACAAGAACTTTCTCTTTCTCTTCATCAGAGTACGCATACCGTGCCTCTTTTCCTTTGGCAATCTTGTAGAGCGGTGGCTGTGCAATGTAAAGATGTTTACCATCGATGAGTTCGGGGAAGTACCGGAAGAACAATGTGAGAAGGAGCGTGCGGATATGCGCGCCATCAACGTCCGCGTCTGTCATGATGACCACGCGGTCATAGCGCAGCTTGGTCATATCTTTGACATCACCAATGCCAATCCCAAGCGCAATGATCAAGGATTTAATCTCATTGTTGGCAAGCATGCGATCCAGACGCGCCTGTTCCACATTGAGAATTTTCCCGCGGAGAGGAAGGATTGCCTGAAATTCGCGATTACGACCTTGTTTGGCCGAACCGCCTGCAGAATCTCCCTCTACAATAAAGAGTTCGCACTCACTGGGATCTTTACTGGAACAATCTGCGAGTTTGCCGGGGAGTGTCATGCCTTCCAGCACGCCCTTGCGAATAACGCTGTCGCGGGCGGCGCGGGCGGCAAGACGAGCGCGTGAAGCCAGCAAACATTTTGCGATGATATCCCGCGCCTCACCCGGATGTTCTTCCATATACTCGGCAAGCTTCTCGTTCACTACGGTTTCCACAGCGGTTTTCATCTCTGCATTTCCAAGCTTCCCCTTGGTTTGTCCTTCAAATTGCGGATCTTTCAGACGCACGGCAATCACCGCTGTGAGCCCTTCGCGCACATCATCCGCCGTAAGGTTCTCCTCTTTTTCTTTGAGAATATTCTGACTGCGCGCATAGGCGTTGATGGTACGCGTCAGCGCAGCCTTGAATCCCGTAAGATGATGTCCGCCTTCTGCGGTGTGAATGTTATTTGCAAAACTCACCACATGCTCCTGGAATGACTTGGTGTACTGGAGCGCCACCTCCACCAGACCATCACTCGTATCTTTCTCAAACCAGATAGGCGTACCAATGCGTTCTTTCGATTCGTTGAGATGTGATACATACGCAGAGATTCCTCCTTCAAAATGGAAACGGTACAGACGCGGAAGATTGAGATCTTCTTCGGGTCGTTCCTTGCGCTCATCCATGATGGCAATCGTGACACCGCGCGTCAGATACGCCTGTTGCCGCAGTCGCGTCATGATCATGTCCATGGAAAACGCCGTCGTATCAAAGATCTGCGTATCAGGTATAAAGGAGATTTTTGTTCCCTGTTTTTCTGTTTTTCCTTCAACCTTCAGAGCCATCGTCGGCTTGCCGCGACTGTATTCCTGTACGTGAATTTTTCCATCGCGATACACCTCTGCACGCATAAAGGAGCTCAATGCGTTCACCACCGAAGAACCCACACCGTGCAAACCTCCTGATACCTTGTATCCGCTGTCATCACCGCCGAATTTTCCACCCGCATGCAGCGTAGTCAGCACAATCTCCAATGCGGGCTTCTTGAGTTTGGGATGAATGTCGACCGGAATACCGCGTCCGTTATCATCAACGCTCACCGAACCATCATCATGCAGCATGACAATAATCTGCGTGCAGTATCCGCCCATTGCTTCATCGATCGCATTGTCCACGATTTCATAAACACAATGGTGTAATCCACGCGTATCGGTGGACCCGATATACATTCCCGGGCGCTTGCGCACAGGCTCCAGGCCTTCAAGCACCTGGATTTGTTCGGCACCGTAGCTGTCTTTTTTGGGCATATCTTGGGGGATATTACTGAAATTCCTGTACGGAATCAACGGGTGCATCCAAAAAAGATCCCTTTCGTTCGTGCAACGGGCATAAGCCCGTTCGCACGGTCGAAAGATGCACTTTACACTTGCGAAGCATGCGGTGCTCCCGTACTCTCTGCTGGCTTTATGGCAATCCATGCTCACAGAAAAGGCAACGAATCGAACGATGCGCTTCAGCAGCGTTTCAAGAAACAAGTGCAAAAAACAGGACTCCTCAAGCTCCTGCGGATACGCAATCACTTCAGTAGAACTCCCAATAAACGCATGGTTCGCATGTGCGCTCTCAAGCGCGAAGGGTACCGTACCGCAAACAAGAAGAAGCAGTTTTACTCAAACATGTGATCCCAGCGCAAGATGGATGGTGAGTGCATGCGATGACGGCTGCTCTCCGTCTTCTTATTGCTGATCACTGACTTCTGGTCGCTTCTTTATCGCAGAATCTCCAGCGCTTTGAGCATCTGCTCATCGCGTTCGCTCTGGTACTCCACCACGATATTCGGCGCAATCCCCACACCATTGATCTTGCGTCCGTTCGGCGTGCGCCACTCGGCAACGGTAATTTTCATACCTGAATTATCATTGAATCGTAGCACCTGCTGCACCGTTCCTTTGCCAAATGTCTGCGTGCCGATAAGTGTTGCACGGCCGTGATCCTGCAATGCCCCGGCAACGATCTCCGATGCACTGGCCGACCCCTTATTCACCAGCACCACCACGGGAACGGAGGAAGGAATGGTCTGTGCAAAATCACTCGCATCCGTGCGCACGCCCTCGCGGGAGATGATCTGCGCAACAGTCGACCCCTTGGGGACAAAGTTGCTCACAACAACATCTGCTGCATGCAGAAGTCCCCCGGGATTATTCCGCAAATCAAGAATTAACCCTTTAGGATCTTGGCGCTGTACGTCGATGAGCGCATCACGCAATTGTGTCTCTGTTGTTGTACCGAACTGCATAATCTGCACGACGGCAATATCCCCCTGCCAGCTGATATCCACTTCGGGAACTTTGACAACGTCACGCGTGACCACGACATCAAAGATTCTGCCTGCGCGGCGAATGGTGAGTGTTACCACAGTACCTTTGGGACCACGTACATGATCAACAGCTTCAATGAAGCCCATTCCCTGCAACTCCACGCCATCGGCCTTGAGAATTTCATCTTCAGGAAGCAATCCTGCTCGTTCTGCAGGCGATCCGCGCAAGGGGGAAACGATCATCAGAATTCCATCACGCTGTTCTACTTGTGCACCGATGCCCGATACCTCACCGTTGATCTGCGTTTCCAGATTGTTTGCACCTTCCGGTCGCAGGAACGTGCTGTACGTATCGCCCAGAGAATCTACCAACGCTTCTGCAGCGCGGTACGCCGCTTCCTCCGGATCAATGTCCTCTTCATAGATATAGTTATCCAAAACGTACTGCCAGACAGTTTCTAAAATCTCCTGTTTGGGCAGGCTGCCAACAGATGAAAGCCCATCCAGCCGGACAGTGATTTGCTGCGCACGCTGCAGACGTTCGGGAACTTCCTGATCGGTTTCTGTTTCCCCTAATAATTTTCGCAACAGCAAACGTGCTTCCGACCCTTTAAGGAGACGGCGCACGCCGAAGTACGTTCCACGCATCGGTTCCATCCATCCTTTCTGTACCGCTACAGAGACGGCATCTGCTTCTCTACTCCCCTTCCGAACATCGGTAAAGGATACATCCCCGTCTCCGGTTATCTGCTGCAGCGCCGCCATGATAACAAGCGCCTGGCCGCGGGTGATCCCGCGTGCCAATTGCAAATCTGAACCGAGAGTTTCCAGCGCACCGTATTCATGTGCAACGGCAACAAAAGGAATGAGCCCACGCGCAACGCGCTGGTACGGCAGAGTTTGATTCTCGGACCCCACTGGCAACTCCAGTGTCTTCACTGCTGCACGAATGAAATCCCCGCGACTCACCACCTGTTCGTCTCCCACGCGCAAAACAGTTGATACATCAATGGCTGCCCCCACGGGAAACGCGGCGACAAGAATGCAGAACCCAACGCACAGAGACGCACAACGGGAAAAACGGAAAACTCGCATACACAGACGGGAAGAAGATAACGATGCTGCGGGGTGCAGCGCGGTGCGAGTATCCTACGAGACAACCTGCCCGGTGACAAACGTATCCGTGGTGACGAGTTGCCCGCGTTCTTTCATGTTCTCTTTACGATAGAAAAGGGCTGTAAACAGCCAGAATCCCCCGACGATATAGAGGAAGGACGGTAACAGAAGTATGGGGATCATATGCAGCAATGATGCATCTGCACTGCCAAAGAGATCGCCAAACGTTTGCGGCTGGCCCGGCAGCAGGTCCGGGAGCGTTACCATGAAATTAAAGAGCCCATGGAGCGCTGTTGCCAGCACCAAGCCAATGACCATCATCTGCACGCGGAAGATATTCTTGGCCGGTACGCGCAAGATCCAGTGCGCCGTATCCGCAACAATGGCAACTTTTCCTTTGCGGTGGCGCTCCTCCAAGTACGGCTTGGCGAAGATCGCCAATCCCAGGAAGTACCCCATCACGCCGGAAGAAACGATATGCACCATGGTTGTAAGAATGGAACGTCCGGAAACATTGCCCAGAAACGCCCACCACTGCGGTGTTTCGGCATCAATGAGAAATTCTCGCACGAATGCCAGGAAATAACTGGGATTGAGCACGTTCTCCGCAAATGCAAAGCCAATGGCCACAATGGTTGCCAGCTGAATAACATCATCAATGCTTGTGAAGAAATGCTTGCCACTCTGCTTGAGTACCCAGAACTTGGAGAGTTCCTCGATGAATCCAACAATGAGGAAGGAGATGAGCACCGAAAGTACGGTGGACTGGATACCCGTGACATTCACGATATTGCCGGAAACGAACGCATTGGAAATGCTGTTGAAGTTCTCTGGCACCACGCGCAGAAGGAAGAACTGGAATTCCACTCCATGCCGCACAAGCGCATCGTAAAAGAGAATGGGGGCTGTAGAGAGCATGCCGGCAAAGAACATCAGGAGCACCAGACTTTTGCGCTGCGCGTGATACTCCAGGAAGAACCAGCACCACACGAGCGCCGGAACGAGTGCAACCGCTGCAGCAAGCAGATATGCACCGCGTTCATCGGGGCTCTCTTGAAAAATGACGTGCATGGCAATCCAGAATACAAAAGTTCCCAGCACAACGGCTTTAATGCGCGGAACCCACGGACCAAAGAGGAAGCGCCAGAGCACAATGATGCACACAATGCCCAGCGCTGTGACGTACGGGTTTTCCTTCACACCTTCGGAAAGGAGTGCCTGACTGAATCCCATCAGGCAGAACACTGTTCCTGTTCCCACAAAGATAGCAAAAATGTCATCGCGCGCGCTGCGCCACTTTATCTGCAATAGAATAGCAACCACACCAAAGGCGAGGAATCCCGCCAGTAGACGATGCGACGGAATGGTGCTGAAAGGCGCAATGCCGTCGAGCACATGCAGAGAAAGGACAAAGAGAACTCCCGTTGCCGCAATGGTCGCAATGACCATGCGCAAACGCGGAGTGCGGTGCTGACGCTGCTCAATGGAATTGAGCGGTTCGTGTTCCAGAAGAAGATGATGGAAGATGTGCATCCATGCCCGCGCAAGAACGCATCCCAAAAGAGCTCCAGCGGCAACCCATCCGATTACGGTGAGTGTTTCATTACTCATGCCCAACACAGCGTCATCCGCTTCTTGCGCAAGCACCGCAACGGGAGCCAGAAGCCCCGCCAGCAGTGGCGCGATGTGCCGCAGAGAAATAGTTTTTCTGTTCATATCTGCTTTTCTTAAATTATAACACATTTTGACTAATAATGAAAGTAGCGATTTCGCTATCAGTAGCGGGATTCCTGGCTCCCTGCTACCGTAACGGGGATTATGGCAGCCACTTCTCTTGATCAGGTCGTCTCGCTCTGCAAACGCAGAGGTTTTATCTTCCCGGGTTCAGAGATCTACGGAGGACTGGCAAATACGTGGGATTACGGCCCGTTGGGTGTGGAACTCAAAAATCGCGTGAAACGGGATTGGTGGCGAACCTTCGTCCACAAACGAGCAGATATCGTGGGATTGGATGCCTCTATTTTAATGAATCCAAAGGTGTGGGAAGCCAGCGGACATGTGGGATCCTTTGCCGATCCCATGGTCGACTGTAAAGAGTGTAACGAGCGATTCCGCGGTGATCATTTACTGGAAGAGAAAATCGGTACAGAGGCTGCCGCAGTGCTCACGCTCACGCAAGTGCAACCCATGCTCATGGCAGAGAAAATCCCCTGCCCCTCCTGCGGTAAATGCAATTGGACAGAAGCCAAGCAATTCAACCTGATGTTCAAAACACATCAGGGTGTGGTGGAAGATGAAGCTGCGCTCGTGTACCTGCGGCCGGAAACCGCGCAGGGCATCTTTGTGAATTTTAAGAATGTGCTTTCCACAGAACGGCCGCATCTCCCATTCGGTATCGCGCAGATCGGCAAAGCCTTCCGCAATGAAATCACTCCGGGGAACTTTACATTCCGAACCCGCGAGTTTGAGCAGATGGAAATCGAGTACTTTATGGAACCGGGGAAAGAGGCCGCCGCTTTTGAAGAATGGAAACAATTAGTGTGGAATTGGTACCAGAGCTTGGGTATTGATAAAGATCGTCTGCGTATTCGCGAGCACGACAAAGATGAGCTCTCTCATTACAGTTCACGAACCATTGATATTGAATATCAGTTCCCCTGGGGTTGGGGCGAGCTCTTTGGGCTCGCAAATCGCGGAGACTTTGACCTCTCCCAGCATCAGAAGTTCTCTAAAGAGGACCTTCAATACACCGATCCCGATGATCCAAAGAAGAAGTTCTTGCCTCATGTTATTGAACCGAGTTTCGGTTGCGACCGCACCGTGCTTACCTTCCTGCTGGAAGCATATACGGAGGAAGAACTGGAGAATGGCGACGTGCGCACGGTAATGAAGTTCGATCCGCGCCTTGCTCCGATGGATGTTGCCATTCTGCCACTGAGCCGCAAAGAACCTCTGATTGCAAAAGCGCAGGAAATCCATCGTATGATTCTGGATCAGACGAATCTGGTAACAGACTTTGATGTAACCGGCTCCATCGGCAAACGCTACCGCAGACAGGATGAGATCGGCACGCCCCAGTGCATTACCATCGACTTCGGCACGATTGGAGAAGATGACAAGCAGGGAGCAAAAGATACGGTGACCATCCGCGATCGCGATACATTGGAACAGAAGAGGGTCCCCATTGGTGAGCTCATTGCTGCTCTCGCATCCTGAGCACAGGGCACAGAATGAGCGAAAATCGAAAAACTCCTTAAATCTCTGTGAAGCTCCGCCAGCTTATCCTTCGGCTGCGCTCATGGCAGGCACAAGCAGTATCTCTTATGGCACTGCGTGCCTCGCAGTGCGAAACCCGTCCGTAGCCCCGCATTCGCGGGGCGAAGTCGGGTGAGAGCTTGACAGACAATTATTTGATACTAAAATCCTGCGTACTTCAGATTGCTGCACAGCAAAGTCTGTGCAGCAGAGGTAGCTAGCCGCATGTCCCGAACCGAAAATGAGGAGACACGCTGGTGCGCTAAGCACATCAGGCTGCCACCCTGAGGCGGGGGGAACAGGATCTAAACAATCCACTATGCAAATAGGTTCCCCCCAACTTTTCCATGCGTTTCCTTTCGCCTTTTCATTCTCGACCTCTGCGCTTTTGGCTGATCGCTGCGGTCCTGGTGCTCATAAAAAATACATTGTACCTTCAGGAAGCCAAAAACACGTTCTGATTGATTTTCTGCAAGGGACAGGTAGCATTCCCTTCCTGTATTTTTCCCACATTTCTCATGTCCGCCGAATCCGAAAATCCACCCTCCTCCGATGGCCAGGAACCATTACCTCCACACAGTGAATCTCCGGACGATCCATCATTGACCGATATCTCTGGCCTACGGGATGTAACAAATGATGATCTGCTGGATACTCTCGAGCTTTCTGGATTCCCATCCTGTGAATACGCTTCCGTTACCAGTGCAAAGAATGGAACTGCTACCGTCACTTTTAAAGAAAACAGAATTTGTGACGAGGGCAATGTTGATGCTCTGGGCGATATGCTCTCTGCACTCGTTGAAACATACGGCTTCACCGATATCACCATCGACTTTGCACAGGTCGACCACTACTCCTCTTCTGCCATTGGCAAACTCATCAGACTCGATAAGAAAATCCGAACATGCGGAAGAGAACAAGGAGAAGAAGGAAAGGTGGCTGTCGTACACCTCATCAACGTGAAACCTTCAAGTGCCGAAGTATTTCACATCACCAAACTCGACCAGCTCTTTGATGTACAAGAACAAAAAGATGAAGCTCCGCCAGCTTACTTGCCTGCCAGCAGGCAGGCACAGGCGGTATCTTCCACCACGCTGCACGCCTCGTAGGGCGGAATCCGTCCGTAGCCCCGTCCCGCGAACGCGGGAGGGCGAAGGCGGATGAAAATGAAGAATCTCCGTATTCTCATTGCACAACGCATTTGCCATCGGTACAGTTGCTGTGCACTTTTGACTGATCGCTGCGGTCCTGGCGCTTGCGTCGTCCCAAAGATGACCATGCGAATCCTCCGCACCAGAACGAAAAGACGTCAGAAGGAAGCCTTAAGGATCTTCCCACCGGATACGCAATCGGGATCGCCCGGTTTCTGTCTTTTCTTCCTTACCCTTTACGCCCTCTTCCCATGGCTATGCCTACTGAAAAGGAACTCCTGGATGCCTGCTGCCACATCGGCCACCGTAAGAACAAATGGAATCCCAAAATGAATTCCTATCTCTTTGGCGTGCGCCGCGGCCTTCATCTGTTCGATCTGGTGGAGACGCGCAAGCATCTGGAAACTCTCTGCAGTGCGCTGAAGAAATTGCAAACCGAAGGGAAGACCATTCTCTTTGTTTCCACCAAGCAGCAGAGTATTCCACTCATCGAGACACTGGGCGAAGCACTCAATCAACCTACCGTTACCAAGAAGTGGATCCCGGGACTTTTGACAAACTGGTTCACTATTAAGAAACGAATCAAATATTTCCTGGATCTAAAGCACTCCTTTAAAACCGGTGAAGTGGAGAAGTATAAGAAGAAGGAGCAGACGGAATTGCGCAAAAAACTCATGAAACTGGAAACCGCGCTTTCTGGCGTTGCCGGCATGACCGAACGCCCCGATGCACTCTTTGTGGTTGATGGCGTGCGGGATCACGTGGCCGTGCTGGAAGCCAACACGCTGAAGATTCCCGTTTACGGCTTCTGCGATAGTAATACGAATCCCGATGAATTCACCGTGTTCGTACCTACCAACGACGACGCGGTAAAATCCCTGACGCTTCTGCTCTCGACTATTCAGAAAGAACTCACGGGCTCCGCTTCTGCGTGAGCATACTTTTTTGTTCTTCTCCTCCCCTTTCCTCATGGCTGACATCTCTGCTTCTCAAGTAGCTGCACTGCGCGCGCGAACCGGCGTTTCTATTCTGCAATGCAAAGAAGCTCTTACACAAGCCGGTGGTGATGAAGAGAAAGCCATTGAATTCCTGCGCAAGAGCGGCGCGGCGCAGGCCGTGAAGAAATCCGCGCGGGAACAGAAGGAGGGTGCCATCTTTCTGGCACGCACCGACGGCAAAGCATCCATGCTCGAACTGAACTGCGAGACAGACTTTGTTGCCCGCAATCAGGAATTTCAGGAATTCGGGCAGGGGCTCGCCGATCTGCTGCTCGCCAAAGGCGACAAAGCTCTTACGGCACATGCGCAGGAAGTGATGCCCGCAACCGTGCAGAAGCTGGGGGAAAATATTTCCCTCGGCACAACGCACACCGTAGAAGGAGCAGTGCTCGGTTGCTATGTACACGGGAACCGTAAGATCGGTGTGATTATTGCACTGGAAGGAGGTGACGAAGAAAAAGCAAAAGATGCGGCCATGCACGCCGCTGCCATGGCTCCGCTCTATCGCACTCCCGATGAAGTTCCTCCGGAAGCTGTGGAAAAGGAAAAAGAAATCTGGCGGGAGCAACTGAAGAAGGAATCCAAGCCAGAAGCTATCTGGGATAAAATCATGATGGGGAAGGAAAAGAAGTTCCGCGAGGAAAATGCTCTTGTCACTCAACCCTTTGCCAAAGACCCGTCCATGACGGTGCAGCAGTACCTGGGCGATGCTCAGGTATCGCAATACATTCGGATGGCTGTATCCTAATTGTGGTTTTTGTAAAGTGCGATTCGTTTTGTAAACAGCGCACTGTTGCGATAGAGTGGCTTTTATGGAGAAAGTCCACATCCTTATTGCAGAAGATGACCCCGTCCTGCGCGAGGTCTATGCCAAGAAATTTTCTCTTTCTGGCTACGATATTCTCACCGTCGTGAATGGTGAAGAGGCTATTCAGGCCGTCACCAAGAAAGCACCAGATATTCTCATTCTGGACCTGAATATGCCGGTGCTCGACGGTTTTGCCGTGATGGAGAAGTTCCCCCGCTCTGCCCGCTCTTTCCCCATCATCGTACTCACGAATTTTGGAAACGAGCAAAACCGCAAACGGGCAGAAGAGCTTGGCGCAGACGACTACTTCGTCAAAAACGAAATGACCATAAAATCTCTACTCGACATGGTCGAAAAGCTCCTCAAGGGCAAGAGTTTCTGGCGGTCGTAAACGGACAGGAACCGAATTCCTAGGCTAGCCACAGCCATTTTCGCTCTATAAAACCCCTACCAGTGCAGCGCTGAACGTGGTACAATGGTAGGATGACTGCCATGCAGGTTCTCTTCCTTATCTGCACACTTGCCGGTGGCGCGCTTGCCGCCATGGCTCTGCTATGGCTGTTACAGCTACGCAATGAGCAGCATATGGAACGCGATTTGGTATTTTTGCAGCTCCTGATTCCTAAGAAGGAGAGCAAAGAGGATAAAGAAAGAGAATCGGAGCAGTTCTCTACCGGTCGGGATTTCCGTGAAGTACTTGGTGTTATGGAGCACCTCTTTGATTCCCTTCACAACATCAATACCAGCCGCATCGAGCGCCTCTGGCGCGGACAGCCGTTCTTCTCTGTGGAGTATGCAGCACTGGGCGGCGAAATCCTTTTCTTTGTGGTATGTCCACGGAATATTGCTTCACTCGTGGAGAAGCACATCACCTCGTTCTACCCAGATACCATCATTGATGAAGTAGAGGACTACAATATCTTCACAGAGAACTCTGTTGCTTCTGCGCAAATCCTGCTGCCTACCAAACCGTACACATCGGTTTTTAAAACATACCAGCAGCTCAAAAGCGATCCCTTTAATAACCTGACCAATGCTCTCTCTAAACTGAAAGTTGCCGAAGGTGCGGCAATTCAGTTTGTTCTGCGTCCGGTTCTCTCCGGATGGCAAAAGAAGTTGCAGAATGAAGCATTGCGTATCATCAATCCCCGCAAAAAGCGTGCCAAATGGTGGAATCCGATTGCCTGGCTCAGCGGCGCCTTTGGCATACTCATGGGAGGCGATCAAGCAATGAATCTGCAAGGAGAAGACCAGCCCACTGGCGAACGTGTTTCGCAAATGCAGGAGGAGTACAGCAAATCCGTAGATGAGAAAGCCGGACAACCCGGTTTCACCTGCATGATCCGCTTGGTTGTTTCCTCCGATTCCCATGCACGTGCAGACACTCTTATTCAGACACTCCTTGGCGCTTTCGGGCAGTTTAATAGTGTTCGCGGAAACAGTTTCCGTTATCCGCGCTTTCCGGAAGTGCGCAGGGTAATCGGTCGGTTCATCCGCCGCTCTCCCCGGCGCACGATCAAGCAGTACATACGCTCTCCAAAAATGCTCCTGGGTACCAGCGAATGTACGGGCTTTTTCCACCTGCCAAATATCAAGTACAACAAAGTAGATATGATTAAATGGCAGAACTTCAAGATTGCTCCCGCCCCCAAAGATGTCCCACAGGAAGGCCTGCATTTGGGCAACAATACACACCGTAATGAGAAGACAAAGATCTTCCTGAAGAACGAAGACCGCTTCCGGCACTTCTACATCATCGGACAGACTGGTACAGGAAAATCCTCGATCATCCAGCTCATGGCCCGGCAGGACTTTCATCAGGGTAACGGCCTCTGCGTGGTGGACCCGCACGGTTCGCTTATTGAAGATCTGCTCCCCTATATTCCACGAGAGCGCGCAGATGATGTGATTTACTTTAATCCCGCTGATACCGAACGGCCGATGGGTCTTAATTTGCTCGAAGGCAAAACACCGGAGGAGCGCGACCTGATTGCACTGGATGCCATGAACATGATGGTGAAGATGTTCGGCAACGAAATTTTTGGTCCCCGCATCCAGGATTACTTCCGCAACGGATGTCTAACGCTGATGGAAGATGAGGAAGAAGGCGGCGCAATCACGGATCTGGTGAAACTCTTTACTGATGATGAGTGGCAGCGCTACAAGCTCACCAAGGTGAAGAATCCGATCGTCCGCGCCTTCTGGGAAAAGCAGATGGCGCAAACCGGACAACGCGAACGGCAGGAGATGATCCCCTACTTTGCTGCCAAATTCGGTCAGTTCTACACCAACACACTGATCCGTAATATTGTGGGGCAGACCAAGAGTGCCTTTGATATTTCTGACGTGATGAATTCCGGCAAAATTCTTTTGGCAAACCTGAGCAAAGGATTGGTGGGAGACATCAATTCACAGCTTCTGGGTATGATCTTCGTCAACAAAATCCAGGTCGCCGCTATGCGTCGACAGCAGCAGAGTAACGATGAACGTAAAGACTTCTTCCTCTACATCGATGAATTCCAGAACTTTGTGACGGACTCGATCGAATCCATTCTCTCCGAGGCACGAAAATACCGCCTTGGTCTGATATTGGCTCACCAGTATCTAGGTCAACTGGAAAAGGAGAATAAACTCTCCGGCAATGTGAGTCTGAAAGGAGCGGTGTTCGGTAACGTCGGCACCATGATGTTCTACAAAATCGGTCCGCAGGATGCCGAGGTCTGCGCCAAGGAAATGGCGCCGGTATTCTCCGAGCAGGATTTGGTGAACATGGATGCCTTCAAAGGCGCTATGAAACTCTGCGTGGATGGCAAGCCTTCGCGGCCGTTCTCCATTGATGTGCCGCGCCCGTGGCTGGAGACCACCTATCCAAAAGATCCGCAGGCTGCCGAAGCCTTTAAGCAGCTTTCTCGCCTCACATACGGACGCCAGAAAGATTTTGTCGACCGGGAAATCATGAGGCGTATTGGGTAAAGCTCAAAAGGAGTGTTAGGCAACATTGGTTTTTTCCCCCTCCGTCGGCACCATCTCGCTTACGTTCTTTGCATCCCCTCCATGTTGGCTGTATATGTTTTGTATGTTGTGAAGCTCCCCGACCTTACGGTCGGGGCATCTCTGCGTTACGCCTGACGGCGCCCGCACGCGTAACCCGTCCGTAGTCCCGTCCCGCGAACGCGGGAGGGCGAAGGCGGGTAAAATCGAGCATTGCCGAAATCGCCTTAATTTGATATTATATATAATAATTATTCCACAACAAACATCATGCCTGAAAATATACCAACACTCGATAAGTGGCTTGAAAATAATTATGGACTTCAAAAAACAGATCTGAAAATCAGAGTCCAGAGACTTGCTTCGAACATATCCCGATACAGTAAGGAAAATACAAGAACTGACCAAGTTGATACTGTCGAACAATGGGCTGAACATTGGGTTGAAGAAGTCGAAAGGAGTGCAAGGGAAGATGACGAGGGAAAGGACCGCAAAGGAGTTGATGTTTATTTGGCTGAGAGTATTCAAAGTACACGAACACGTCTTAGCAATCTTGGTGAAGAAATTACACTTGATCAGTTTCCTTTTAAAGGACTTCCAGAATCTGTGAGAGATTTTGCAGTGCGTGCATTACAGAAAGAAATTGGCAACGCAATACGCAAAGCTAAAAACTTGGAAGTGGTAAAAGGAGCAATGATTTACGCTGACGATAAGCTCACAGAAATTCTTAAAAAAGAGTTTGAGGCATAAATTATCACTAGGTTATTGATATTCTGTTTTTGTGCTGTTTCCCCTCCCAAAAAGAACACAAACTACCCTTCGATTCCTCAGGGTAAACAGGTATTTTGGTAGTCGGAAAAAACCAACGGTCGTACAACACGCCATGCGCGGTTCGTCGTCGCTTCTTGTTTATGAGGCTAAAATAAGTCGCTCCTTCTCTTGTGAATGCTGCAGCGGTAGGTCGTTTCGCTCCATATTTTACCGCCCT
>JBAYNS010000017.1:0-15230 GCA_041678625.1 Candidatus Peribacteraceae bacterium | reverse complement strand
TGGGGTCCATGTTGTACGTATCGGGTTCCACGTCCACAAAGACAGGCGTGGCACCCGTGTACATCACCGCATAAACCGAGGCGATCATGGTAAAATCCGGAACAATCACTTCGTCACCCGGTCCGATATCCAAAGAAGCCAGTGCAAGATGAAGAGCCGTTGTTCCGCTTGTGGTGAGGATCGCATGCTTGGTGCCGACCATTTTCGCAAAGGCCACTTCGAATTTTTCAAGATATGGTCCTGCTGAGGATACCCAACCAGTCTCTAGTGCATCGGCAACGTACTTCTTGGCAGAAGCAGTGATAACCGGCTCGTTGACTGGTACGGTGATTGCAGAAGTCATGTGTTCTGGAAGATTTTATCATTTTCCATGTACGGACCCTGTTTTACTTCCATGATGCGCGTTGGCTCCAGCATAGTGATTGCATGTCCTCCTTGTAGAAAGACAATGCACTGTCCTGATTGCACGGTTTCCTCCGCAATCGATGTCCACTCTTCATCGTAAATTGTCACTGTTACCTTTCCTTTTTCAATAGAGAGGAACTCTGCGATATGTTCTAGGCTGATGTTCCGTGGTTGATGTCTGTGCGGTTCGGATTGATAGCCTGTTTCCCGTTCAAAAAATCCTATCTGCAAACCGGCATCTCCTCCCGCAGGAAACCGCACGCCGTTTTTCACGGAAAGATCTCGACGAAAGATCAGTGCGTAAAGAACACCTGCGTTCTCGATGCGTTTGATATCCTCCATGACTGAATTATAGGTTAGTCCAGAAGTCACTGCACTGCTTTTGGCCGCATTCTGCGGTGACGCTCTGCGCAGTAGAGCGTATGCTCTGCGCGATGTTTCGCACTCTTCTTCCGCATCTCATTAAATTCTCACTGTATTTTGTGAGTGGATGCACTGCTGCAGTAGCTGATATCGGCTCGTATTTTCTCCTGCTATATCTAGGAGTTTGGTATATCACTGCATCGGTTGTCAGCGGTATCATCGGATTCTTCACGGCATTTTTCCTCCATAAGTATGTCGTTTTTCAACAGCGCCAGAGATTTATGAAGCATCTGGGACGGTACTTTATCGTTGATATGACCAATCTGGCCATTATTACAGGTTTTCTGTATGTCCTTGTAGATATCTGGGGCATGGATCCTCGTCCGGCAAAATTTGTTGCTCTGGCACCCGTTGTTCTGTGGAATTTCTTTGTGTATAAGTTCGTGGTATACGTGTAGTTCCGTTATCCTTTCCGCGTGGCTGCCAAGAAAGCTCTCATTACCGGCATCACAGGCCAGGATGGTTCGTACCTGGCGGAATTACTCCTAGAGAAAGGATACGAGGTCCACGGTATTGTCCGTCGTGTTTCCACACTCCAAAGAGATCGTATCGATCACCTCTTTTCCGATGCGTGGCATCCGATCGGGCATATCGAATTGCACTACGGAGATTTAGGAGACAGTAGCTCGCTTCTGCGTATTCTGATGAAGGTGCAGCCCGATGAGATCTATAACCTGGCTGCACAATCCCATGTAGGCATTAGTTTTGATATTCCGGAGTACACGGGAGATGTCACAGGAGTCGGCACAGCACGGTTGCTCGAACTCGTGCGCAGCATTGAGCTGCCAGCACGATTCTATCAGGCCAGCAGCAGCGAGCTCTTTGGCAAAGCGTTGGAAACTCCTCAGACAGAAGAGACGCCGTTCTATCCTCGCAGTCCCTATGCTTGCGCCAAGGCGTATGCGTTTTATCTCACCCGCAACTACCGCGAAAGTTACGGTATGTATGCGGCCAACGGCATTCTCTTCAATCACGAATCTCCCCGCAGGGCGCTCAATTTTGTCACCCGCAAAATTACCTGGGGACTGGCAGCGATCACTGCCGGAAAGCAGGAGTGCCTGTATCTGGGTAACCTGAATGCATGTCGTGACTGGGGATATGCCAAAGAGTATGTAGAAGGTATGTGGCGCATTCTCCAGCAGAGTGAAGCCGACGATTTCCTTCTTGCCACTGGCCGCACCATGTCCGTGCGCACATTCCTGGAACTCTGCCTGAGTATTTCCGGTTGTACTTTTGAACGGCAGGGAGAAGGTGTAGAGGAAAAATACATTGATACCGCAACAGGTCGAACAATTGTAGAAGTCGATCCGCGCTACTATCGTCCTGCAGAAGTTGATATTTTGCAGGGGGATCCCTCCAAAGCTAAGCGCATACTTGGTTGGGAAGCACAAACAACGCTCGAAGAATTGGCACGCTTAATGCTTGAAGCAGATTTTGCACACTTCGGTCTGAAATTGCCGTAAGAAGCGCATGTCATAATGCCAGATACTTCCGCCCTTCTGCTTCCACTACCTTGCTGTCCAGCAGCGATTTAAGATCGAAGAGTATGCCGTCTGGTTTCAGGCTCTTTAGAAATGTTTGCAATGGCATTTCCAGATACTCACGGTGTGGAACCAGGAGAACAACAGCATCATAGGGTTCTCCATCAAGAGAACCAGGTTGCCAATGGCGAACTGTACCATTCTGTACAGGGAAGTATGGATCATGAACTTCCACAACACATCCTGCTTCGGTTAGCGCCTCAATAACATCGGATGACTTGCTGTTGCGCGTATCGGGAACATTCTCCTTAAAAGTGATTCCCAGTACGAGTACCCGTTTCTCTCGCCCATCACCCAGTGCGTCGGTGACCTGTTTGGCAACGTGGCGGCCCATGCCATCGTTCACACTACGGCCGGCGGTAATAACATGAGTTTCCACTCCCAGCTGCTTTGCTTTTTCCACCAGATAGTATGGGTCCACACCGATGCAGTGGCCGCCAACGAGCCCCGGAATAAATGGGAGGAAATTCCATTTGGTCTTTGCTGCTTCAAGCACGTTTTTTGTTGCAATACCCATGGCGTTGCACATCAGTGCGATTTCGTTCACAAAAGCGATATTTAAGTCGCGCTGAGCATTCTCTATAGCCTTAGCCATCTCTGCTACTTCAATGCTTTCGGCACGATGAATACCAGCTTTGATAATTGATCCGTAGAGATTGCAAAGGATGTCGGTTGTTTGCTTGTCGCTGCCGGCAACAATCTTCTTAATTTTGGTGACAGTGTGTTCTTTATCACCGGGATTGATGCGTTCCGGCGAATACCCCAGCGTAAAATCCTTCCCATATTTCAACCCTGATTCCTTCTCCAAAATTGGTCCGCAAATCTCCTGCGTGGTACCTGGATATACCGTCGATTCATACACTACAATTGCACCCTTCTTCAGATGCTGACCAACAGTTTTTGTCCCTTCCTTCAGGATAGTGATATCGGGGATATTGTTCGCATCAACCGGCGTTGGCAGAGCAACAATAATAATGTCAGCTTCTCCCAATACTGTGGGATCAGCACTCAATTCCATGTGCACTTCATGGAGCTGCTTTGTGGTGAGTTCGTTCGTACGATCCTTTCCTGCCTTTAGTTCATCAATTCGTGATGTACTGATATCAAACCCGATTGTGCGGTACCCTTTTTTTGCAAAAGCATGCGCAAGAGGGAGCCCTACATACCCCAAGCCGACGATAGCAAGAGTCTTGCTGTCCACGGCGATAGGATAGGGCTGCAGCCGGGACCCGGCTAGTAAAATTGTGGGCAGATTCTTATCCTCGGCTAGATCCGATTCTATATTTTCTCTATAGTTCCAGCAGCTTTCTTACGTCATGAAGCGATTTTTTATTGGTCGTACACAGGCGCTGCACATTCAATTCCTCCGATACTTTTTTGTAGGCGGTTCTGCCACCGTGGTTGATATATTTGTTTTTACTCTTTGTGTGCAGTCTTTACAGATGCACTATCTGCTTGCAGCGCTGATGGGGTACATGGTCGGTCTGGTGTGGAATCATATTTTGAGCATCCTTTGGGTTTTTGAAAGCAAAAGACACAAACTCATCGAATTCTTTCTTGTTTTTGTTGTGGCGCTGGGCGGGCTCCTGTGGACGGAACTTCTCATGTATCTTTCTGTGGATGCTCTGGGCATATCTCCATTCGTCGCCAAACTCATTGTTGTGTGGCTTGTGCTTCTGTGGAACTTCGGCATGCGCCGATACTACGTTTTCCGGTAGAGAGTCTTTATATGTCTCTAAAGAGAATACTTATCAGATTCATTCGTCACATGACGTATTTCTGGTACAGTCCTGCGGACTATGACGTCACAATCATCAGACGGCATTCTTATCATTGGAGCAGGGCCTGCGGGTATGGCGGCTGCTCACGAACTGGTGCAAGCCGGCCAGCACGTAACGATTGTCGAAAAGGCAGATCAGATTGGCGGGCTGGCAAAAACGTATGTGTATCAGGAGGCAGAGGGCACCTATCGTACGGATAACGGTCCACATCGCTTCTTCAGTAAGAATCAATATCTCTATCAGATGATTGGTGGCTTGCTTGGCGAACAATGGATCCAAGTTCCGCGGTTCACGCGGTTCTTTGTTGACGGCAAGTTCTACAACTATCCGGTGCGGTTCCGTAATGCACTGGGGCAAATGGGATTGCTCAAAGCAGTCCGCGTACTCACGGATTATGCTTTTGAACGTCTGCGTGCAATATTTCATCCCAGAAGAATCCAATCCTTTGAAGATTTTGCAGTGGCACGATTCGGGCGAACGCTCGCCGAGTTCAATATGCTCAATTACACAGAGAAAATCTGGGGTGTTCCCTGCAGCCGCATCAGTGTTGATTGGGCATCGCAGCGCATTGCCGGCCTGAGTTTGTGGTCCGCTCTCAAGAAAATGCTCATCAAAAAAGGAGGTCCTAAAACACTAGTGGATTCATTCTACTACCCTGATCTTGGCAGTGGCCTTGTGTATGAACACATTCGCCAGAGTATTGAAGAACAGGGGAATGATGTGCTCATCTCAACGGAGCCGACTGTCATTCATTGGGCAGGACGCTATGTGTCACACATTGATGTTCGTGGAGCAGATGGAACCCGATCATTTTCATCAAAAGCGTTTATCAGCTCGGTTCCCGCACCGCAATGTGTACAGCTTTTCACACCGGCTGCGCCGGATTCCGTTTTAGAAGCTGCCACACACTTGCGGTTCCGTGCACAGGTGTATCTCTTTCTCACTATTGATAAAGATCACGTTACTCATGACAACTGGGTGTACTTTCCCAATGAAGATATTCCCTTTGCCCGCGTAAGCGAGATGAAGAACTTCAGCGAAAAAATGTGTCCCCCCGGGAAAACGTCGCTCTTTGTTGAGTTCTTCTGCTTTGAAGGCGATGCGATCTGGAAGGCATCCAAAGAAGAGCTTCTAGAGATGGCAATGCAATGGCTCGATGATCGTTTGCACTTCATTCAACGCAAAGAAGTTCTCAGTGTTCGGCGTACAGAACAACCCTATGCCTATCCGATATACGACATCGGCTATCAGAAACACGTCAATACGATTATGCAGTGGCTCGATTCCTTTGAAAATTTCTATTCCATTGGTCGTCCCGGGCGTTTCCGGTACACCAATCAGGATCATTCACTGGAAATGGGCATTCTCACAGCCCGGGGAATTCTGGAAGGCAAACGCTACAACATTGATTCCGTTGGTGCCGGGCAAGAGTACTTTGAACAGGGGGCTGTTCCGGAGCAGGATGCTCAATCCGCCAAAAGCTAAGAATAAAATTCCTTAGGAGTATTTTCGTTTCCTTTCGGGGATTCTTGAGTACACTGGTTTTCATGATTCGATTTTTCCGAACGGATATGGCTCTTGTATGGGGAGCGGTTCTCCTGCTCACGGCGGGGCTTGGTGTAAGTTTTATTGGTCTTACCCCTTCACCCGACAGGGATTTTTTCTTCTACCAGGCATTCGTGGAATCGCTTGCGTCTGGCACATTGGATCTTTCCATCCCCGGATTCCACGGTTCCAATATTTTTGCAGTTCCGCTGTACTGGATTACACATTCGTCACTGGCGGAAATTGAGCTGCAGATGATCTATGCAATTCTATTGCCGGTTTCTGCGTATCTTGCCGGAGCCAGTCTTTTCCGGTCACGCTGGTACGGACTTGTGCTCGCCGGCATCGTGACCATGTCGCCGTTCGTTTCCATGATTTCCGGTATCGGATATACCGCTGCCGGTTACTGGGTTCTTATGTTGATCACTCTCTATGGTGCAGGTGAACGAAAATGGTGGACAGGAATTGCATGGGGTCTGGCGATACTCACAAAGCCCTTTGCACTCGCGCTTCTTCCCGTTCTTTGGATTTATCGTCCGGAACAAGGGTCACTTTGGAAGCGCCACCATATCATTCTCCTCGGGCTTACAATCCCCGTTCTCGCTGCTTTATTTCAGTATGTGCAAGCGGGGCATGTCATTGTTGGGGTGCATCCGGAACTCAACGAGGCGTCTGTATGGCAAGAGCCGATGAAAATACTTCTCAATGCGGCATACGCTCTGCAAATCCTCTTCTCCGTGCATAATTACCACTATCCCAATCCGGGGGGAACGGGGCATGAAAATCTTCTCCACACCACACCGCTTCTCATGTTTCTGGGGATTTTTGCCCTCATAGCACAACGTCAATATTTCACGGAACGCAAGCTTCCTGCAGCGCTCCTTATCGGTGCGATTCTTGGCTTTGGTATGAATGCCGTTGTTGCGACGATGAATGAATACTACATGCAGGCGGGTATGCTGCTCCTTATACTTGCTGCGCTTCCTGTTCTGAAAAAATATCCTCTCTGGATTCCTTTTGTTTTGGCAACACTGCACTTTCAGTGGTTCTATTTTTTCCTCGCATTCGGAGAGCGTCTGCATCTGATCACGATCTTCTTTGCCGCTCCAATCGTTGTCGACATGCTCTTTGTCATTTGGTTCCTGCAACAATGGCGGTGGTTCCTGCGTTTAGAATAATGGCTTAGGTATGTGCTGCGTACCACTCGATGGTTTTCCGAATACCGTCTTCGAACGATATCGTGGGGGCAAAACCCAAAGCTCGGCGAGCCTTTGCGATGTCTGCGGTATATTTGATTACCTCCCCCGGTCGATTGTTATCAATGCGGATCTCTGATGAGCTACCCAGAAGCTCTTTGATTATTTCTGCCAAGTGCACGATGGTCGTGCCTTTGCCGTAGGCAATGTTGTAGGTTTCATTCTTCACATCATCGAATTTTTCCAGTATCAGCAGCAACCCCTGCATGGTGTCATCAATGTACGTGAAATCCAGACATTTCTCTTCACCGAACACTGTGAGTAACTCACCGGCTTTTGCCTGACGAATGAAGAGAGGAACAACACGGTCCGAATTATCGTACATGCCGTAAACGTTCGACAGGCGCACGATCACCGTACCCATTCCGTAACAGCGTTTGTATGCTTCCACAAGCGCCTCTCCGCCAATTTTACTTGCAGTGTAGGCGCTCTCGCAGTTCTCGATACGTGCTTTATCCTCTGTGCATACCGGATCATGAGTGTTTCCGTACGTCTCACGCGAGGAGGTAAACAGGAAACGGGGGATAGCATTGCGCCGTGCAAATTCCAGTACATTAAATGTTGTAATGAAGTTGTCGCGTGCCTGAGAAGTATCTTTCACCAATTCGTACACGCGGGCGTTGGCAGCCAGATGTGCCACTGCATCGACATCTTTTGGAAGAAGATCAATACTCGCTTCATCGCGCAAATCTGCTTTGATCGTCAGTGCATCAATCTCTGGTTTCCACTCATTTGATCTCCAGTCGACGCCCACAACCTCTGACCCCTGTGCGAGCAGCTTTTCACAAAGCCGTGTTCCCACTGTGCCGCTGCTTCCTGTAACTAAAACCTTCATTGTACGTATGGTAGCGGTGTATGGCGCATTGTGCATGTTAAAAAGTCCGGCAATATTCTAAGTATTTACTACTGGTTTTATTCGGAGCGCAGAATGGTGATTTCACCATCTTCATAGAGCACAGAGGCTTTGCCAAGACGATCCCGTTCGAATTTATTGAGTAGCAAATATGTTCCATTCGTCTGCGAAAGATTCATATCCTTTCCTACCAGTATTCGTGGTTGCAAGTACCACCGGATGTGATGGCCTGCGGGGCCAATGGCAATGACTTCCTCCTCATCTTCCAGAATGGCGTTAATATCTTTCGCATGTACATTCCAGTACCCCTCCCGCACAAACAATGGATGCGTCCATGGTGTGCGAAGAATATCGCGAGGCCCCAAGGTGAGAAGTACGCTCACAATGAGAACGCCAAACATCATTATTTGCGTGCGTGATTTCCATCGTGCCACGAGTATTCCCATGGGTATGGACCAATATACAAGATATGTCGCGTAATATTCGTGCGCGGGACCCAACACCAAACCGATACAGGTACCAATGCTCAGGAGCATCAACAATGGCCACGAAAGCCGTCGAAGCTCTGTGATACTCAGAAGTCCCAGAAGCAGGAAGAACGGCAGCAGATGCCACCAAAGATTCACAAGCATATCAATTCTTCCAATAAATCCAGAGAAGCCATACATGTTTCCTCCGTAGAGAAGCAGAGTTGCTGCGATGCCAGGATGTGTGCCTATATAGAGCAATATGGGGATTAGGCTCAGTCCTAAAATCCAACAAATTCCATCGCGGAAGCATTGCCTGCGGGTTTCGATAATGCGGCCAAGAAGGAGTGCTCCCGGCAGAAGCAATCCCTGAGTTTTTGTATACGTTGCCAGTACACTTGCACCAAAGAGACCAAGGAGCAGTGCAGTGCTCTCCTTCTTTCTCGTCTGCAGAAACATCAGGAGTGTTAGAGTCCATGCAAAACACAGCGGAACACTCAAGTATGCAAGGCGAGAGAAGAGGATGTGACTGGGGAACATCGCTGCAATGGCGGCGATAATCAAGGCTGTCTGCTTGTTCGTTGTTTCACGGGCGATCAGGTATATCAGTGCCACAGTGGCAATCCCCAGAGCTACCGAAACACTACGTACTGCTACCGCATTTGCTCCAAAAAGCATTTGTGCCATAGCAAAGAATGCCATGCCTCCGGGTGGTTGCGCCGCAGAAGCGCCAAGTGCAAATTGTGCTTCATCGGTGGCCATATCCGGAAAGCCGACATCCGTCATTCTGAGCAGAATTCCCAGAATGATTATGAACCAGAGGATAATGCGGGTGTAAGAAGGGCGCATTAGATACAAGTGATATAGGACTCAGATTGCAACAGTGTTTTCATTCGTTGTGTATAACGGTATTTCCAATGAAAACATACGCCATCTTCTGTCTGTTCGATGCGTTGGAGTTCTGCATTCACAAGCCAGAGTCCCTGTTTTCTTAACTCCCGGATTGCCAGCGGGGCAGCAGCTCGTACTGGCTGTTGTAGAAATGGCACCATGTGTGGCAAGAGGATGAGCGACGGAACGCTTACCAGAAGGGCCAATGCACCGCAGAGTAAAACTGTGTGGAGGGTACGCATCAATATGCATTGTAAATCTTCAGAGCAGAATACAAAACCTGACATTTGATTTTCCCTTCCACAAATCGCGCCTATGCTGTGAGGCAGTTTCTTCCTATTTCCACTTTTTCAGGTCTTCTTTCTCATGCTTTCTCTGATTCTGCCAACATACAACGAGGCTGAGAACATTCCAGAGCTTTTACCAAAAATTGAGGAGGTTCTTAAGGATATCGCACACGAGATTATTATTGTCGATGACGATTCTCCGGATGAAACGTGGAAAGTGGCACTCGAATTCTCGCAGAATAAACAGGATATTCATGTCATTCGACGCATTGGACGGCGCGGACTTTCTTCAGCAGTCATTGAAGGATTCCTTGCAGCAAAGGGGTCCGTGTTTGTCGTCATGGATGCAGATGGACAACACGATCTGGAACTCCTTCCTCAACTCTATCATGCTGTTGTATCCGGAAGTGGAATCGCACTTGGTTCACGGTATGCAGAAGGGGGGAGTGTCGGTGCATGGGACGAACGGCGACAACTGGTGAGCCGCGTTGCGACAAAAATGGCACTGATGCTCTGTAAAGTGAAAGTCCAAGATCCTATGAGTGGATTCTTTGCCATTAAACGCACGCTCTTTGAGCAGGTTGTGGAAAAGCTCAATCCCAAAGGGTTCAAGATCCTCTTGGATCTTCTTGTTTGCGTTCCGCGAGGCACCAAAGTCACGGAACATCCATTCACATTCCAGGAACGTCTCCACGGAGAGAGCAAACTCTCCTTTAGGGTGCAGGTTGAATTTTTGGAGTATCTCTACGATGTAACGCTCGGGCGATGGATTCCCCTCACGTTTGTGAAGTATTGCATGGTGGGTACGGCAGGAGTGTTTGTTCACTTAAGTGCGTACTACACCATCTCACGGTTTATCATGCGTAGCGGGGATCTCTCCGTTGCAGGATTTTCCGCTTCCGTACTGGGTGCTACGGAAACGGCAATCATCTTCAATTTCCTGCTCAATAATATCTGGACGTTTGCGCAACAGCGTCTGCATGGGCGCGCAGCCCTTGTCGGTTTTGCAAAGTTCAACATTGCCTGTTTATTCGGCGCCATCGCCAACTGGGCCGTGAGCACATTCCTCTTTTCTCTTGGCTGGTCAGAATTTCTGGCCGTCTTCATCGGTGCATTTGTAGGAGTCGTGTGGAATTACACGATGAACAAAGTATTTACGTGGAAGGCGTAGAGTTAAAACATTCAGAAGTGGATTCTTATTAGATGTTGTAGTACTCGCGATACCACTCCACAAACTTTGGGACTCCATCTTTGATCTGTGTTTTTGGGTCAAATCCGAGCATTTTGCGTGCCTTGGAAATATCCGCTGCCGTTCCTTTTACGTCTCCCGGCTGCATGGGCATAAATTCCTTCACCGCTTCTTTAGCGCAGGAGACTTCTATCATACGCACATATTCCATGAGTTCTTCTTGTTTGCCGCAACCAAGATTGAAAATTTCATTGTCATAATTTTTGTCGATCGAGGCGATTATTCCTGAGACGATGTCATCAATAAAGGTAAAATCACGTTGCATTTTTCCATGTCCAAAAATGTGCAACGGTTTATCGTGCAGCAGTGCGTCGGTAAAAATGAAGAGCGCCATATCCGGTCTGCCCCAGGCGCCATACACCGTGAAGAATCGCAGTCCTGTCACAGGAGTTCCGTATGTAAGGTGATAGGTGTTCGCCATCAGTTCGTTATCCTTCTTGTTCATGCCATAGAGTGATTCCTGACTATCTGTTCGGTGTTCTTCCTTGCTGGGCTGCTCTTTGTTGCTTCCATATACAGAGCTTGATGATGCGTAAATCAGTCCGGGAATTTCCTGTTTGTGTACTTCGTCAAGTACATTGAAGAATCCTTTAATGTTGATATCCACGTATTCGTCGGGATGTTCAAAGGAGTAGCGCACGCCGGCCAATGCGGCCAAATGACATACACGATCTGCGCCTGCCATTGCGCTGCTCAAGGCTTCACGATCCAGAATGTCGCCACGGATCATTTTCCACCCCTTCTTTCCTTCCAGTTGCGCGGCGCGATCCTCTTTTAATTGTGGATCGTAATATGGATTGAAGTTGTCAAAGCCAATAACCTCATCTCCCCGCGCAAGTAGCGCGTTAGCCGTATGGAACCCGATGAACCCGGCAGCACCGGTAAGAAGTATCTTCATGCTACGGTTAGAGTACCATCTTCGGGGGTTATATGTCTTTAAGTTACTGTTGGTTTTACCAGTATGCTTACTGGTATTTCTTTAAAACCGCCAACTTGCATGTGTAATGTGCAGTTCGCGTTACAGCCATCGCACGGAATACTCACATCGGGCTGATCGGATGTGCCCGCTTGGTTGCAGGGGAGCATGCTTAATGCTCCGGATGCAGTAAATGCGATGATTGTCGTTACCATGTTTTCTCCTGCTGCTGCCCGAGGACATTCTTGTAAATCAAAGGTTGGTTTGGTGAGCTCTGTGAGCAGTATTTCATCGTCGATGTACAAAGATTTTTCGGCAGCTATGCATATCATAATTCTATTATGAACTGTTTTAGTCTTATGTCAATAATCTCTTTCATCTCTTCGAATACAGCTCGGAAGGAGGTTTTATAAGCCGATTCCATGATACTGCAGCCCCGCCTCGCGAACTTCTTCTTCCTCGTAGATGTTGCGGCCATCAAAGAGATCGGTTCCTCTCATGGCTCCGGCAATCTTATGGAGATCCAATCCGCGGAACTCATCCCATTCAGTCAGTATAGCTATGGCATCGGCATCCTGTACTACTGCCAATGGGTTTTTCATAAAGTGAACATCTTTTGGGAGTAGTGGTTTTGCTACATTCATAGCTGCCGGATCGTACACATTTACAGTGTGTCCTGCTTCCACCAGCGCGGGAATCAAATCCAAGCTGGGTGCTTCACGCATGTCATCGGTTTTCGGCTTGAAAGCGAGACCTAAAATACCAACAGTCGCTTTTTTGGGAAGTATTGTAAGAATGCGCTTAAAGAATCTCTGCCGTTGCCGCTGATTGATTCGATCAGTCGCTTCCACAATATCCATGCTGACATCGATTTCCTGTGCTGTGGCGAGTAGAGCTTTTACATCCTTGGGGAAGCAGCTTCCTCCATATCCGATTCCGGCATGCAGGAAGCGCGGACCAATGCGGTTATCCAATCCCATACCTTTGGCAATATCGCGAATATTGGCCCCGGTTTTCTCCGTGAGTTCCGTGAGCATGTTAATGAAGCTGATTTTGGTCGCCAAGAAAGCGTTGCTTGCGTACTTCACAATCTCCGAACTCTCTCTGTTCATAAAGACAAGAGGTTTCCCCACGCGGGTGATGGGGCGATAGAGTTCCTCCATCAATTCGTGCGCCCACTCGTTATGATTCACGCCGACAACAATACGATCGGGCATGAGCGTGTCATTCACCGCCATGCCTTCACGCAGGAATTCCGGATTACTCACAACGGGAATGGTGATATCCGCCTCGCGTTCTTTGAGGATTTTCGCGATGCGCTCCTCACACTGCTTTCCCGTTCCTACCGGAACGGTCGACTTATTCACAAAGACCAGATCGTGATCTGCATGCTGCGCAACGGTTTCTGCAACAGTGAACACTGCACGTAGATCTGCTTTGTAGCCTTCGCCCGGCGGCGTTGCCACAGCAGAGAAAACCACAGTGGATTCCGGAAGAACTTCGGTAATGTCTGTCGTGAAAGAAAGCCTGCCGTTTTGGAGCCCTGTTCTTAAAAGCTCCTCCAATCCCGGTTCGTAAATGGGGCTTTCGCCTTTCTTACACTTGGCGATTTTCTTGGCATCGATATCAACACCAAAGACTTCATGTCCCAATTCCGCGAAACATGCGGCAGAGACAAGACCAACGTAGCCGGTGCCGATCACCGCTATTTTCATGTGAGCAAAAGTGTAGCGGATCTTCCTCCGTTGTGTCGGAAAAATTCTCTATTTTACTGTGGTCTGGCGATAATGAATGCAGAGGCTTTGTTCCGGCAAATACCGCACAACGTATATCTGGTGTTTTTTAGGAATTTGTGCCACCATTTGTCCGGATATGAGCAAACGCATCCTTGTCACCGGTTCCATTGCATACGATGTTCTGCTTGGGTACGACGGGCTGTTTGCAGATGCGCTTGATCCGCAAGCACTCGAAAATATTTCCCTTTCCTTTTTCTCGTCTCATTATGCCAAGCACCATGGCGGAACAGGGGCGAATGTTGCATGGAATCTTCGGCTCTTGCAGGCAGATCCTCTCCTGGTTGGATCGGTGGGGAATGACGGGCAAGAGTATCTGGAGATGCTGACAAAACACGGTGTGGCAACGGATTACATCGAACAAGTTGCAGATAAAGTGACCGCAACGGCCATTATTGGTACAGATAGTGAAGAGTGCCAAATCGCTTTCTTTCATCCGGGAGCGGATGTAGGGCGCGCCTGGCCGGATCTCTCTGCTGTCCGGAAGGATATTGTCTATGCACTTGTTGGGCCGCGGGATACAAGTTCCATGGTCGCAGCCATGGAATGGTGCGATGAAAATAAAGTTCCTGTCATCTTTGATCCGGGGCAACAAATCATTGCTTTTGGTACCGATGCATTGGAACGATTGGTGCGTATGAGTACGATTGTGGTGGTAAATGATTATGAGAGTAATCGGCTTTTCGATCTTCTGAAGCGCAACGAAGACAGCATCCTAAAGCTCGTTGATACGCTGATTGTTACTGATGGGGATCACGGCTTCACTATTTTTAATAAAGACGGCGCAACTGCCATCCGTGCCTGCTCGCCTGTGAAGTTGGTGAATCCAACGGGGGCAGGTGATGCATTCCGGGCTGGTATGCTCAAAGGATTGGGGGCAGGATGGGATCTTCCGGATGCATGCAGACTGGGAGCAGCTATGGGCTCGTTTGCTGTTGAGCAAGAAGGCACACTTATGAATTCCCTCAAGCTGGAGGATGTTTCCAGAAGAATGGAGCAGTTCTACGAGAAAGAGGCGCCGGATTTGCGCTGAGACTAAAGACCTGCAAATCCTGTGACGCCCCGTTTTTGCTGTAACAAATTCGCAGGATACTTCCTGCGTGTTGGCAGTACGCAGGTAAGTTGGTGGAGCTTCATAATTCTGTAATAAATCTCCCATTTCGCGCTTCGGATTTTTCTGCGTTTCGGCTACGCTCTGTGCACTATGTCTTATGTCAAAGATCCGGCACTTGCCCAACAAGGCCGCCTGAACCTGGAAATTGCCGAGCGGCGCATGGGTGCGCTCATGAAAGTTCGTGAACGCTTTGCCAAAGAAAAGCCTTTTAAGGGGCTTACGATTGGCATGGCATTGCACGTGACAAAGGAAACAGGTGTCCTCATTCGTACGCTTGTTGCCGGAGGAGCAAAAGTCGCCATCACCGGGTGCAATCCGCTCAGTACGCAGGATGACATAGCTGCGGCACTCGATGCAGAAGAGAACGTGCTTGTTTGGGCATACAAAGGAGAAAGCACAGAGGATTACTACAAATTCCTCACAGCAGTGATTGAAACAGAACCGCAGATCACCATTGATGACGGCTGCGATCTGGTTACCGAAATTCACACCAAGCATCCGCACCTTCTGGAGAACATTATTGGCGGGTGCGAGGAAACAACCACCGGCATCATTCGCTTGTATGCCATGGTGAAGGAAGGAGCACTCAAGTGTCCGATGATTGCGGTCAATGACAACAAGACGAAGCATCTAATGGATAATTACTACGGCACGGGTCAATCCACGTTCGATGGCATTCTGCGTTCCACGAATTTACTGATTGCCGGGA
>JBAYNS010000016.1:0-15301 GCA_041678625.1 Candidatus Peribacteraceae bacterium | reverse complement strand
GGATACTTTCGCGATACATTTCTGCATGTTGCGTGTCACCAATCAGGAGCGCCATGCGCAGCGCCTCATTGATACTCTCCGCATATACGGAAGTCACATTGCGCGGATCGCCACGCACAAACGCGCCGATAGTGGCGATATCCTTACTCTGCGTAATCTGATAATTGGCAATGAGCCAGTCATTCATTTCAAAGAGAAATGCAGCAAGTTGCGGATCGCCCGTTGATTCAAAGAGGAGTGCATACGCCTGCGTATGCCACGGAATGAATGCCGTGTTTCGGTTTGCACGCCAGTACTCGCGGTAGTACGGGAATGCCAATTCAACCGATGTACGGTATGCGATAGTGCCTGTCTCTTTGTAAAGCACCATGAGTGCCAGCATGGCCTCACCGGGATAGTAATCCTGCCCCGTTGCACGCTGCGAACGGAAGTACGTACCATAGGAACCGTCCGGCTGCTGTTGGCGCAGAATACCGCGCGCAAGGCGCTCCTGCCACAGGGAACGATCGGGGAAATCCGGAAGGCCGCCCAATGTGAGTAATGCGAATGCGTTGTACGCAAGCTTGGCATCTCCATCAATATTCAAAAAGCAGTAATCTTCTTCGCACACCGACATGTGCTGCAGATAGTTCTCTAAAACATTGTTGGCAATGTTCAGAAGTGTTGCGTCTTCCAAAACGGCACCGAGCGCCGTCATAGACCACACAGTGGCCAGCTGGCGGACATGATTGTTCTTGGATGAATACTGCTCTTTATCGGGACGGTATTCGTACTCCAGAAGACCCGTTGTCTCTTTCGCCATGGAACGGAACCAATCTCCGGCAAGAAGAAGCCGCTCATGGAGAAGAGCCTCATCAATATCCTCTACGGAAAGCATGTCCTCTTGGGCTGGCGTGCGCTGATGCGGTGCAACCTGCGTCCGGAGGGGGAAATACGCCCCGATACGCACAAGGAGCACGAGTGTGACAAGCAGAACCAGCGGTGCCGAGAGGAATAGTGATCGTTTTCGCGGATTTTTCAGATGCATACGGCAATGGAATCCGTAAGCAGTATGGCAGAGCTCTAAAAGAAAGGAAAAGGAGCACTGCGCGGAGTTGCGGGGATTGCTCTATACTGCAGCCATGCACAAACCTGTACTTCTGTGCCTGCACGGATGGGGGGGGTCCAAAGAGTCCTTCACGGAACTCCGCGAAGCGTTGCAAGGGGCAAATATCGAAATGCTCACGCCGGATCTTCCGGGCTTTGGAGCAGAACCGGAACCTGCAACACCGTGGACGGTGGATCAGTACGCTGCATGGGTGGAACAGTGGGTGGCACGCCAGTCGGCAGCCGAGGATCGACCAGCGATTTACCTCTTGGGACATTCCCACGGTGGACGCATCGCCATCAAGCTCGCCGTGCGCGGCAATCTGCAGATTAAACATTTGTTCCTCTGTGCTGCTGCAGGCATTAAGCGGCCGCGTCACATCAAACGTCTTGCAGGCTTCATGCTGGCAAAAGGAGGAAAAGTGCTCCTGGCGATTCCCGGCTTCAGTGCCCTGAAGCCTCTGGGCCGCACTGTGCTGTACAAGCTCATGCGCGTGCACGATTACGAACGCGCATCGCCGGTGATGCAGCGCACGCTCGTCAATGTATCGAGTGAGGATCTGCGGCCGATTTTGAAAGATATTCGCATTCCCACAAATATCTTTTGGGGAGAAGACGACCGTATGACGCCTCTGGCCGATGCAGACATCATGCATCGGCTTATTGCCGGCAGTACACTTCATACATTCCCCGGCGTACGTCATGGGGTTCACCGTGACCGTGCCAACATTATTGCGGCTGTGATTCATAATACACTCGCTCATCCATGACTATCTTATTTCTTGCTCTATTGACCGTTGCAGCGTCGATTTCGCCGCTCGCAACATTCGCCGCCCTGTGGCAGATAAAAGAGTGGCGCACAGACCGCCTGCGCGAACATCTGCGCAGTGAAGGAATTCTCCGCCAACTCTTTGGCATTGCACGACCAGCCACCATTGCCATGTTCGGCATTGCAGGCTCTCTGCACATCATTCCTCAGCATGAGTGGCCTTCTGTCACTCTTGCGGCACTCCTGACCGTTGCGGCATTGCAACTGATTCTGCGACGACATCCGCATCCTGTATGGACTAAAAAAGCACAGGCACTGTTCATCACCAGCATGCTTCTGACATTTTTGGCTGCTCTGACAACAAATATGTACACACTCCCCCTGCTGCCACTTCTTCAACCATTCTTTCTCTTGGTGGCTCTGCTACTGTGGTCCCCTGTTGATACGCTGCTGAAGAATCGCGTAATGCAGAGAGCACGGACTGTGCGCAATGGGAGACCGGAACTCACTGTGATCGGCATTACGGGGAGTGTGGGGAAAACGACTACCAAAGAACTCCTGGCGCACATTCTCAAAGAGCAAAACATTCTCTTCACCCCTGAACACATCAATACGGAGATGGGAGTTTCTCAGTGGTTTGGGCAGGCACTGCTCTCTCATCCGGAGGTAGAAGTAGTTGTTGTAGAAATGGGAGCGTACAGATCAGGAGAAATTGCCCTTCTCTGCTCCATTGTTCAACCGACACTCGGTGTGGTTTCTTTTATCGGTCGTCAGCACATCGGGCTCTTTGGTTCCCAGGAATCGCTCTGTTCTGCAAAAGCAGAATTGCTTGATGCTCTGCCTAAAACTGGACATGCATTCATGAATGCAGATAGTTCCCTATGCAGAGAAATCATTGCTCATGCCGCCTGTCCTGTCACTATGGTAGGAACGGGCGGCCATGCAGACATGGAAGCTTTCGACATTGAGGAAACTTCTCATGGTCTTCAGTTCCGCATCGGTGATACCGCATGTTTTGTCCCCATGCACGGTACGCACAATATCACCAATATCCTCCTTGCCGTTGCTGTTGCAGAACATTTGGGCATCAGCCGGGAACGCATTGCAGAACGCTTGCGCAGTTACCGTCCTGCACAACACACATTCTCCGTACGGGAAGAATCCGGCATCACGATTTTAGATGACACCCATAATACGAGTCCTACAAGTTTTAAGGCTGCCATTGCCTGGGCAAAGATACAACCATTTGAACACAAGGTGCTCCTGACAAGCGGCCTGATGGAACTTGGCGAAGAACAGGATCGCGCCCATGCCGAGCTTGGCACACTCGCAGCCGGGATATTCCACAGAGTCATTTTTCTCAATCGCAAAAACGCACGACCATTCGCTCGTGGCTACGGACAGAGTGTGGAATTACCTCGGAAAGGGGGGAAAATCCCTTCTGTGCAACAGGATACACTCCTGGTTTGTGTTGGCCGGATGCCAGAGCATGTCATACAATCCCTGCTCCCATGAGTCTTTTTTCTCCCATTCACCATACGTTCGCGCCTCATGTAGACGCACGTTTTTGGTGGAGGAGAACACTCATCTCCTTCGCTCCGTGGCGCTGGCAGAGAGGTCGAAGTCAGAACATGCTGCGCACACGATTACGGGAACAATTCCATGCAGATGCATTCCTCTTTGCATCAGGAAGAGAAGGACTCTGTGCTCTCTTACGATCAATGCACCTGAAACCGGGCGAAGAGGTGATCATTCAGGGATACACCTGCGTTGCGGTGCCGAATGCCATTCATACAGCCGGAGGTGTTCCCGTTTACGTAGACATCAGAAAGGAAACACTCAACATCGATCCAGAACGCGTGCGCAGTGCCATCACACATCGCACTCGGGCAATCATCTGCCAGCACACATTCGCCATCCCAGGACCGCTGGAAGAACTGCGCGCCATCTGCAACGAACACAAGCTGGCACTCATTGAAGACTGTGCACACATTCTACCGGATGCATCCGGTCCATCCGGCATCGCACAGACCGGTGACTTTGCCTTCTTCAGCTTCGGCAGGGATAAGGCGGCAACAGGCATCATTGGTGGCGCAGTTATTTCACGATCGGCGGCAGTCTCCGCACAGCTCACGCATGAAGAACGTCAAGCCGCTGCCATCCCTTTTTCCGTCGTCCTGCGCCTGCTCCTCTACCCCTGCATGTACCTGATCGCGCGCCCATTCTATGGGTTGAAGATAGGAAAACTCTTCCTGTTTGTGATGAAGAAGCTCCACATGCTCATTCCCATTCTTACAACGCAGGAAAAGTGCGGGAAAATGTCGCCGGTTCTGCACTCCATGCCTAATGCCTGTGCATATCTTGCGCAATTTCAGCTCACACGGCATCAGGCCGTAAATGATCATCGTCGTGCACTCACGCGCTACTATCTGACCGAAGCCCGCAAGCATGACTGGAAGTTTCCCGCAGCTATAAAAGACGATCTGCCGATGCAGAAGTTTCCCCTCTTTGTTTCAAAACCAGAAATCCTGCGCACCACGCTCAAAAAGCACAATATTCATTTGCACGATGGTTGGACACAAGCCGTGATTTGCCCGCACTCCGTAAATCAGAGTGCTATGAATTACCGGCCGGGAAGCTGCCCGAATGCGGAACAAGTTGCCCGCAGCGTCGTTACCCTACCAACGCATCCAACAATGACGATGCGACAGGCATGCAGGCTGTGCGAGATGATTGAGAGCCTCATGAAATGAAAAGTGAAGCTCCGCCAGCTCACGCAGGCGGTTTCTTTTCACTCACTTCGTGCCTCGCAGGGCATAACCCGTCCGTAGCAGGATCGCCTTTCAATTGACTCCAGCTTACGCTGGAGGCATCCTGCGAAGGCGGGTGAATAATGAATAATGCACACTTGGCTGTGTTGCTCATCATTTTTCATTTTTCATTTCATTTCATTCCCCAGGCGCTAGGATATCTGCAATGACGATTCAAGAAGCCACCAATCAACAGGAATGGGATGAATTCCTGAAAGCACAGCAATACTCCCCATTTCTGCAAAGCTGGACGATGGGCGAAGTGTATAGAGACGTTGGCGAAGAACCTGTGCGACTTGAAGCACGTGAAGGAAATGATCTGGTTGGAATCTGCCAGGCTGTGGTCGTTCCGGCAAAGAGAGGCAAGCATCTCGCTATTGCGTATGGACCTGTTCTGAGGGGTCAGGGGTCAGGGGTCAGGGGTCAGACCTTGGATGCTTTATTCAAAGACTTGAAAACCATAGCCAGAGAACATCACTGCTCTTTTATAAGAGTCAGTCCTTTCTGGCCAACATCAACTCCCTCGCCTTCTGGAACAAAGCCATCTCCGCTTCACTTACTCGCAGAACACATCTGGTGTATTGATCTGCAAAACAAAACCGAGGAAGAAATCCTAAAAAATATGCGCCAGAATCATAGAAATCTCATTCGCAGAGCACAGCGCGAAGGCGTAAGCGTAACTGCATCGGCAAATCCCAACGAGGAGATCGAGGAATTCTTCCGCCTTTACGAGGAGACGCGCAAGCGACATCACTTTGTCCCCTACCCCGCTGAATTCATCCGCTCGCAGGTACGCCACTTCTCGGCTCAGAACGCGTGCACACTCTACCTTGCACGATATAACAACGAAGTTATCGCCAGTTCGGTACACATGCATTTTGGCGGTGAAACGAGTTATCACCACGGCGCCAGTACACACAAGTACCCAAAGATCCCTGCGAGTTACTTACTACAGTGGACCGCTATCACTGATGCGCTGAAACGCGGTGATCATCTTTACAATTTCTGGGGCATCGCTCCGGAAGGCGTAAAAAAACACCCTTTCCGCGGTGTCACTACATTTAAGACAGGATTTGGCGGCGAGCTGATGGAACTCATGCATTGCTTTGATGTGCCTCTCAAGCCACCATACTACGCTACTCGTGCTTTTGAGTTGTGGCGAAAATGGAAACGAGGGTTTTGAAAAGCGATCAGCATGGAAAGGAAATCTCTTCATGACTGACCACTAGCCACTGACCACTGACCACTGCTAAGCTTCCCTTATGCCAAAGAAAACCACTCCTACTTCCACAGAAGAGAAACTTGAGGAAATCCTGCTCCACCTGCGCCGCCTTGATAAACGTGACCGCCTGCGCACGTTCGGCGGCTTCTTTAAGGGGCTCATCAGTCTGATCCCGATTATTGTTCTGGTATGGAGCCTCTGGTACATGTATCAGTACGGCGATCAGCTTCTGGAGAAGATATCTGCATCAGCAGCCAAACAGGCAGCAATTGTCACTGAACAACAGAAAGATTCTCTGATAAATAAGTTCCAGAATTATCTGGGGCAATAAGGAAAATTCTCGCGAAAAGAAGAACCCTGTCACTCCCCTTTTACTAATCCAAGCACTTCTTCTGCTGTTGCTGATGAAGAAATGACGAATGCCGGAAGCCTGAGGAATTGTTCGCGTTGGAAGGTGCGCTCCTGCGCGGCGCCAACGCCAAGCAAATATCCTGCCTCAACAGCTTTCGCTTCCACGCGGGCATTGGCTCCTCCTAGAGGATACGCAATCGCAAAGACCGGCTTTCGTGTGTACTGCTCCAGAATCTTGCGGCTTTGCTTAAGTTCCAGTTCTACCTGCGCATTGGTCAGCGAGCGCAAATCATCACCTGTGTGCCCTCCAGACTGAATATCATGCCCATTCGCTTGAAGCGTCAGAATTGTTTTTTCCGTAATACCTGTGAGTCCAACGTATTGTGTCTGAACACAGAGTGTGGCTTTTACATTACTGGAACGCAGAACATCAGACAGCTCTGTGACATTTTCCGGCGTAATGCCGGAGATCACGAGTGCAACGGAGCGGGGCTCCAAGCGTACATCACGCTCTTCCTGTTCCAACAGGAGTGTACGAAAATCACGGAGTGTTATGATTTGGTATCCTTCTTGCTTCAGGAGATCCAGATGCGCAGGCAATGCACTGAGTGTCCCCTCTTCCTCCAGACGATAGTGCAAAACTGGCAGAGCAAATTGTTCCTGTCTCACCAGAAAATTCGGCAGAAACGGTGAAAGATACTGCACAGCAACGTAGCCTTCGCCGCTTTCAAACGGAATGCGCGCCCATACATCATCCTTACTCAAAACTTTCACAAACGCCTGCCCCGGCAATTCCCCGATTTTGTCACTCTGGCCGTCGGGTGCCTTGCGTACATTGAGAAAACCGAAATCGACAAAGTAGAGATCTTTGAATTTTTCTTTTTCTTCGGCGAGCTTCGCCTCGGACGTGAGTTTGGCAATGTACCGCTGCGCCACATACCCCTCGCGCCCATTGGGCAGCCGCACATGCGCCCAAGCGGCATCAACGAATTCGAGAACCGTAATGACATCTCCATTATCCAGACGATCGGATGAATCTGCTGTGACATTTGGTGCACTGCGTACATTCAAAAATGTATTCGTGACACGATAGAGATCTTCCCCCGTGGCAGCGGGCCCCGATCGAATGGAGTCATACGTTGAAACAAGAGAAAGATCCAAAACCGGCATTTCCTCTTCTGATTCAATACCGCCCTCTTCCGCATCCAAATATGGTTGTGCCTCTACGGATGTCGTTGATCCTTCCTCTTGTCCCGTGAGTTCGCGGAAACGTGCAACGTCATCGGCAGTGAATGTGAACTCTTCCATTGGCTCATCATCTTTGGGGGCGCCGCAACCGGCAAACAGAATGCCAAAGGAAGCAACAATGAGGAATGCAACTAGTGGACCTCCCGAGGAGAAGGAGCGACGGCGACGACGGTAGGTATAGGCGTAAGCCATGGGAAGAGGGGGAATTACATACGATCAGGAACACGGAGCGTAAGGATTTCTGCTCCGGCTTTAAGGACAGAAGCGGTAAGGGATGTAAGGCCAAGGCGCAGAGCACGAGCAGGCTCTTCCGCCTTGAGAATGGGTTCCTCGTTGTAAAAGGTGTTGAACTCCTGGCACAGGCCAAAGAGGTAATTCGTAAGCAGATGGGGCATGCGCGTGTCACGCGCACTCACAAGAACACTCGAAAACTGCAACAACATGTTTGTGAGATTGCGCTCGTACGCAGTGAGCGATGACACATCAGGTAGCGGCACGCGATCTGAAGATTGCGCTTTTTCAAGAACCGACCGACACCGTGCGTGGGTGTACTGAAGATACGGCGCGCTGTTACCGTCAAAACTCAGTACTTTCTCCCAGCTGAAGACAATATCCATCTTGCGATTCTGACTGAGAATGCCGTACGCAATGGCACCAATCCCCATCATCTCCGCAAGTTCATCCGGATCGTCCGTCTGTACGCTGTCACCGTGCTCCTCAATGACGCTCTTTGCACGGCGAACTGCTTCATCGAGCACTTCTTCTAGCTTGAGGACTGTTCCCTTACGCGTGCTCATCCCTGCATCCGCAAAACGCATGCGGCCAAAGACCACGTGCTCAAACTCCGGGATGTCCCATCCGAGCATCCGGCACGCAGCTTCTAGTTGCTGAAAATGCAAACTCTGTGCAACGTCTACGACATAGTAGAGAGCACGTGGATGGTACGTATCCAGACGATAACGCACCATCGCCAGATCACGGGTTGCATATAGTGTGGAACCGTCACCCTTGCGCACCATGAGCGGTGGCAAATTGCTCTCTTCGGTGAACGCAACAATGAGCGCTCCACCCTCTCCTTCGGTGAAAACACCTTTCTTCATCCCCTCCGCAATAATCGGTTCCGTCTTATCCTGGTAGAAGCTCTCCCCCGTCTCCACATCAATGGAAACATGCAAGCGTTCGTAGGTACGGCTGAGCGCCTGCATCGTGATATCAACTACGGATTTCCAGAATGCACGCAGATCTTTGTCCCCCTGTTCAATCTTCGCAAACGCCTCACGCGCCTGATCATCAAGCGAAGAATCCTTCTCTCCTTCCTCGTGGAAACGCACGTAGAGCGCCAAGAGATCGTCAATGGAATACGACGCAACAGGCTTCCCTTCACCCCATCGTGCATAAGCAACCGCAAGTTTTCCGAACTGCGTTCCCCAGTCCCCAGGGTAACTCCATCCGATAACATTGCATCCCGTGTGCCGATAGAGGTTCACGAGTGCCTGCCCGATGATGTGCGTCCCTAAATGGTGCACCCCCAGGGGTTTGGCTATGTTCGGTCCGCAGTAATCAATGATGACAGGTGCATCACTCTCCTTCACTGATTGCGGGACACATACATTCTGTGTTTCTTGCAGCATGGAGAGGAGCTTCACAGGCGTCAGCCACACGTTGACGTATCCTGGGCCAGCAACTTCCGTGCGTTCAACGTCGGGAAGAGAGCACAAACCGTCCGCAAGGACCTGAGCAATCTTTTGTGGCTTTGTACCAATGTCTTTGGCAAGTTGTAGTGCAATAGAGGAAGAAAGGTCTCCGTGTCCTTCTTTTTGGGAATATTCCCAAGAGAGACTTATGTCCTTCTTGCCGAATGTTTCAGCAAGAATTCGCTTGGCCTCTACTGTGAGAAAATCACTCATTGAACAAATATACTACTCAGAGAACGGTGGGAATTTACCACGAATAACCCAACCTTCCACATGAAAACAAAATTTGATCTTGCTCAAAAAATCTCCTCATGTTTTGAGCACAAATTGTATGCACTGTTTTTAGTGGAAACCACCAGGGCAAAAATTGTGAACAGTAAGCCGTAAAGCGTGCAAATATCTTGTTCGAAAGCACAAAAACCTCTATACTATAAGGAATGAGAGTTCTACACATCCTTTCATCGTTCCTGGTTTGTCTGCTCCTCCTGAGTTGCACACGCCAGGAGACAGAATCACCTATTGCCACTCCCTCTTCGGTATATGAAGGTTCTCTGGAAGTAAGTGGAGCAAAAAGCGCAGTATTTGCTGCAGTACTCGCTGGAAATACCTCTATCAGTCCCGATAGTGGTGATACGCGGCCGGGTGCAACACTAGGAACCTATACGAGTATCTACCTGACACAGAACACCTCTATGGGAACCAGAAGTGCTCTGGAAGGCATCAATGTGCTTTTGGAGATATTTGAGAGTGATGCTTCTATTACAGAAGATGAAACATTTGCGCTCCTGCAGGAATACGGTGCTATCCTGCAAGTAGATATCGTCGATACGTTGAACCGTTCGCTCGATCGCGCTACTACACTCGATCAGTACCTGCATGGGCTAACGCAAATGAATGAACTCGTCGCGCAAAAAATCGCACAACTGAAAACAACGCTCGAAGATATTGGAGGTGTGCGAAGCGAACAGCGTAAGCAGGTGCGTGCGATTGAAAGAGAGATAAACCTAGCTCTTAAAGCTAAGGATTATTCCTTAGCTGGCCCCAAGCAAGAAGAACTCACAGAATGGAAGGGGAAACTCGCAGAGACGGAGAGCCGTGAAAGTCAGACAAAACAAGTGCTTAAAATGATAGAAAAGCTCTCAAAAATAGGTGTGGAACGCGCAAATGCCATTACCAAGAACCGTGAAATTCTCATTGCCGGACTTCAGGTCATTGAAGTACCAGGCATTGAAGATTTGGGGATTCTGATAGGGAAATAAGGAATAAGACCTGTGCAAGCGAAGAACAGTTCATTGTTTTTCAATATATTGATAAAACGTCAACTTCTCACCGTGGCAGAAAGTGGCTTTTTGCGCTACAATAAGAAGATTTATGGCTAATGAAGATGCAGCCACACCATTGGCAGAGCATGTGCGGGCAAGTCAGGTAATGCTTGCTGCCATCGACGAACTGCTGGGCCTACAACGCAAAGCAGAGAAAACTCTTGCAAAGGCAAAGTATGCCAAGGGGACAAGTAACATGACTGATGCGGAACGCGAGGCACTCAAGCGTTATGAAGAGGGACTGCAGAAAACTCTGGATCTGATTGCTCCTTCCGGAATGGAAGTAAAGCGGGATGAAATCATGCTCAATGATCTTCATGCGCGCACGATGTTTGCAATCAACTGGCCGCATTATATCTACCCTAACTGGCTCTCCGAAGAGATTAACTTCGACGCGCACATGAACATTGCACAGTTCATTTATCCTGCAGACAACAAGGTCGTCATGAAAATGTTGCGCAAGAAAGTAACGCAGATGCGCTCCTCCATTCGTATGTTGGAACAGCGCGGTATTGTGCGCGATCCTGCACTGGAAGCCGCTCTGCAGGACGCCGAAGAACTGCGTGACCTGCTCACGCGCGGACGCGAAAAACTCTTCCAGATCGGCTTGTACGTGACGCTGTATTCCGACGATAAGGAAAAACTCAAAAAGCTCCAAACGGATATGGAATCCCTGCTGGGCGGAAAATTGGTCATTACCAAGCCAGCCTACATGCAAATGGAACATGGTTGGATTTCCACTATGCCATTTGGCATTGACGAGTTGGAGACGAATCGCAACATGAATACATCTCCTGCGGCCGCATGTTTCCCGTTCTCGAGTTCCGATCTTACGGATGACCATGGAATTCTCTACGGTATCAATCGTCACAATGACAGCTTGGTCATTTTCGACCGTTTTGATCTTCCTAATGCAAATGCGACGGTATTTGCCACTTCCGGTGCAGGAAAATCCTTTGCTGTGAAACTGGAAATTTTGCGATCACTGATGTTCGAGACGGAAATGTACGTTATTGACCCGGAGAACGAGTACCGGGAATTGTGTGAGACAATCGGCGGAACACACATCCCCATCTCTCTGGAGAGTTCTAATCGCATCAATCCGTTCGATCTGCCAAAAGCCGTACGTGGCGAGGAAGCGGCAGTCGGTGAAACTCTGCGTGCTGCTGTGATCAATTTGCATGGACTCTTCAAATTGATGCTCGGTACGCTGACGCCGTCAGAGGATAGTATTTTGGATAAGGCTATTCTGGATACCTACGCACTGAAGAACATCAATCTGGCAACGGAGAATCTGGCAAGTACCGAACCACCTACCCTCCACGATCTGGTGGATGTTCTACTGACAACGGAAGGCGGTGAAAACATGGCCAAGACTCTTTCCAAATTCACAGAGGGAAGCTATGCCGGACTCTTTGATCAGCCAACGAACGTGGAACTCGATAATCAGATGGTCGTCTTTCAGATTCGCGATCTGGAGGATCAGCTACGCCCCATCGCCATGTACATCGTCATCAATCTGATCTGGAACCGCATTCGAGCGGATTTAAAGAAACGTATGCTCGTGATCGACGAGGCATGGAGCTTGATTCAGCACGAAGATTCCGCCCGTTTCCTTTACGGGTTGATCAAGCGTGCTCGCAAGTACTATCTGGGCGTCACCACAATCACGCAGGATGTGGAAGACTTTGTGAACTCCCCATACGGAAAACCGATTATCACGAATGCCTCTCTGCAAGTTCTTCTCAAACAATCCCCTACTGCCGTGGATAATCTGCAGAAGATCTTCTATCTCACAGATGGTGAGAAATATCTGCTCCTCAACTCAGAAGTTGGCCAAGGTCTCTTCTTTGCAGGCAATCGTCACGTGGCAATTCAGATCGTAGCGAGCCCCAAAGAAGCGGAAATTATCACCACAAACCCCGAAGAGATGCTGGTGAAGCAACATCGCAAGAAATTTGAAAACGATCAAAGGGTGAATGATGCGAAGAAGTCTCTGCAGGCTGAGAAGGAGATGGAAAAAGAAATAACAGAGAACCTTGAATATGAAGATGCGGCACAGGAGCCCTTCGCTGAAAAAGAGGAACAAAAAGATGACGTACTGGAAGATGCTATGGACCCCATCCCACAAGAGACACAAGAACCACTGATACCGCAAAGAGAAGCATCCGATGCCCCCATGCCGGAACAGAGCAAGGAGGAAGAGAAAGCAAAGGAACAATCACGACGCGTCCGCTCTGCTGACGACCTGAAAAAAATGCGGAATATCACGCTCAAGCAGGCAACCAAGCCGAGCCCTTCAAACACAAAAAAACAGGAGGAGGATAAAGAAGAATCTTCTCCGGAAGATGACGATACTCCTATGAATCCTGAGGAGGAGCAACCACCTTCCACCGAATCTCCGGCTTAAGCGTTCCCGGCAGGGAGAACCCGGCAGCTTTTTTGTGTCCGCCACCTTTGAACTTGCCCGCCATGCGCGATACATCCACATCATCGCGCAGTGTGCGCAGCGATCCTTTCACTGCACCATCACGTTCGGAGAGAATGAGGGAAAACCGCATACCCGGCACAGCATTGACATAATCAATGGCGCCAGTGAGTGCAGAATAATGCGCACCAGTTGCACGGAAGTCTCCTGCGGTAATCGCAGAGATGGCACCGCCTTCCTCTGTAAGAATAATTTTTTCGAGCACGCGACCCCAGAGCTTTAGTGTGCTGATCTTTGCCGTGCGGAATACCGCCTGCACAATTTCCTGCTGGCGTGCACCGGCGCGCAGAAGGCGGGCAACGGTTCGATAAACTGCGGCTGTCGTATTGCTGTGCAGGAGCCCACCTGTGTCCGTATAGACACCCGTGAGTAAACAGGTAGCAATGTCATTTGTGAGTGGCCATCCCAGCAGATCAGCTAACATGACAACAATCTCGCAACTGGATGCCGCGGAAGGTTCCACCAGATTCACTGTTGCAAACTGTGAATTCGTTGGATGGTGATCGATATTTACTGAGGAGAACGTTCCATCAAAAAGATGCGGATGTGTCTGATGATAACCTGTGAGTTTTGGTTCTGCCGCATCCAGAAACACGATGACATCACCCTCCTGAAACGTGCATGTCTGCACCACCCGCTGTGCAGCAGGAAGAAAATGAAATGTTTCTGGTACGGCATCCAGGCAGTGAAAGATAACCGGTGTGCCCCGCAACTCCTGTTCCAGAAGCAAACCGATGCCTAGGAGTGCCCCCGCAGCATCGCCATCTGGATTGCGATGGCATACGCAGATAATGCGCTTTGCCTCTTTCATAAGAGGACGTATGCGATCGGCGGCACTCTGCGTAATAGTCATGAATTATAAAAGAGGGTTAAGGGAGTGAGTCTAGAAAGCTCTACCCTCCACAGCAACAGGGAAACGTTGCACTACACAGAAAGGTGTTGGGCAATGATAGAATGTGTAGTTGTCTCATTTTGATGACTTACTGCAGAAGTCTATCGATACGTTCGGCACGTTCGGATCGCGGATCAATACGAAAGCGCAGAAGCGGAATACGCTTGCGCTTGAGAGAACTCAGACTCCCCTGCAACGCATGGCAACGCTTCTCAAAGAATGCGATTGCATCTTGAGGATTCTGCATCGCGCTGATGTATACCGTGGCATACGAACAATCCGGCGAAACAGAAACTTCCGTAATAGTCACTATGCCACACTCCTGCGGGCATTCCCGAAGTGCTGGCGCAATAATGCTGCGAATAACGGAGCCGAGCATGGCAGGTCGCTTGGACATGGAAGCAGTGTACACTATGCAGGATGCCATCCCCTGTCACCATCATATTCTGCGGAACTCCTACTTTCGCGGTGCCATCGCTCCAGGCGCTCATAGATGATGATGCATTCTCTGTTGAGCTCGTGATCACACAGCCAGATAAGCCCGTAGGTCGCAAGCAAGTCCTCACTGCACCACCTGTAAAAGCACAAGCGGAACAACACGGTATCCCTGTGGTGCAACCGGAGAACACGAATGACCTTGAAAATGAGATCCCCGCATGCGATTTTCTGGTCACCGTGGCTTACGGTCAGATGATTGGACCTGCGCTTCTTGCGCTTCCGAGCATTGCCCCCGTTAATGTCCACCCATCGCTTCTGCCTCGCTGGCGCGGCGCTTCTCCGATTCAACATGCGATTTTAAAGGACGATAGAGAAACCGGCGTCACCATTCAGCAGATGGTGGAGGAGCTTGATGCAGGACCGATTCTTGCACAAGAGCATACGGAAATTGATCCGCGTGAGACGGCGGAATCGCTCCATGAGCGTTTAAGTGTCATGAGCGCTGAGCTCTTACTAAAAACTCTCAAGCATCCCCTCAGCCCCAAAGAACAGGATGAAACAGGTGTGACCTTCTGCAAAAAACTCACACGCAAGGATAGTATCGTGGATCCGGCACAGATGACTGCGGAAGAAATTGATCGGCACGTTCGCGCGCTTGTCCCGTGGCCCGGCGTGCTCTGCACGATGGAGGGGGAAGAACTCAAACTTCTGGAAACATCTCTGGAATCCCAGGAAGACGCACTCCTGCTGCCATGTAAAAACGCATCGAACCTCTACGTTATGCAATTACAACCACCGGGAAAGAAACCAATGACGGGCACAGAGTGGAAACGTGGACGTCGATGAGACAATAGTAACAGTGAAGCTCCGCCAGCTCACGCAGGCGGTTTCTTTTCACTCACTTCGTGCCTCGCAGGGCGTAACCCGTCCGTAGCAGGATCGCCTTTCAATTGAGACGCATTCATCCTCCAGCTTACGCTG
>JBAYNS010000015.1:0-15425 GCA_041678625.1 Candidatus Peribacteraceae bacterium | reverse complement strand
GTGCTGCCGTGACAATGCCGATGATGTAACTCCCAAAGAGTTCAATTGCATGCTGGCCGACAAGAATCGGCCCCAGAATATTCACAGTATTCGTCGCAATGACAATAACCACAACCGCTCGGGGTAACCGCCGATGTATACGACGTAAAGCGCTGGCTCCGATTTTTTTCTGTGCATACATCTCTTCCACTTCCGCTCTGGAGATGCTGAGCATTGCTGCATCTACCATTGCAAGAAGTCCTGAAAGGGCAATGAAGCCGATGGCGAAGATGAAGAGTTCTGTCATGAATTGAGGATACACGTATGAGCAATTACGATCTGGTGATCTTCTTCAGGTACTCCTTCGCTTCACTCTTCTTGGTGATCTCGCCACGTGTTTGCGCCTGATAGAGCTGTTTAAGGATCTCCCCTACCTTCTCCCCTGGGGGCAATCCGAGCATTTCCATGACGGTGTGCCCATCCAGGAGCGGTTTGGGTGGAAGCGGATGGCTGTCCAGGAACTGGTTGTAATCCTGGATGATGGAGTCGTAAAGATCGTACGTCTGCGGTTTCATTCCGGACGCATCCAGCCAGAAGAGCTGCAGGAGTTCCATGAACCATGGGTGATAGTACCAGTGTGCCTTGCGTTCATCATCAATCTCCCCGAACGTTCCCATGGTCATGTGATGCTTCACCAGCCAGACGATCTTGTCGCGCCGTTTAGCTGGACACTGCAACATATCCAGCACATCGCGCGCCAGATCGCCGCCGACCGAGGCATGTTCGTTAAAATGAATACGGTCCTCCTCAATGGAGAATGTCACAGGTTTTCCAATGTCGTGCAATAAAGCAGCCCAGCGCACATCCGCCTGATGATCTTCGGTAAACGACGCAAGGATTTGCATGATGTGGTCCCAGACATCCCCTTCTCCATGCGGCTTGCTCGGCTGCGCCACGCCTTTGCAGGCGTGGAGTTCCGGTAGCAGGTGTTCGATGACATCAGTCTCCCACAGATCCTCGAATGCGCGCTGCGGCCGCGGTCCCATGAGCATCTTCTCCAGCTCTATAAAGCGCCGCGTTCCGGAGAGGATGAGAATATCTTTGGCGTGGGAGTGCACCGCTTCAAACGTATCAGGATGGTATTGACCATCAATCAGAGCGCGGAATCGTATTGCCCTGAGGAGCCGCAGAGCATCGTGTTCAATGCGAACCGCCGGGTCACCGATAAAGCGGATCAGACGTTCGTTCAGGTCTTTTTCTCCTTCAAAAGGGTCGTAGAGCTCACCGGAGATCGGATGCCAGTACAATGCATTGACCGTAAAGTCCCGGCGCTTGGCATCTTCCTCGCGCGTGCCGAATCGGACCGATTCCGGGTGACGCCCATCGGATATCGTATCGTCTTCCCGAAAGGTCGTAATCTCGAAGACATGCCCTCCCAAAGAAACCAGTACGGCACCGAACTGCGCGGAGGAATCGTCCGTCTTAGTGAAGAGGTTACAAACCGCATCGGGCGTCGCATTCGTAGCAATATCGATATCGTCGGGGATGCGCTCCATGAGCATATCCCGCACACATCCACCAACCCACCATGCATCGTATCCGGCATCGGTAAGTATCTCCACAATACGGTAGCCGTGTTCCCCTTGGCTGGTCGCCAATGTCTGACTGATGATGCTTTTGCTGAGGGGCATGCAAGCATCATATCTTTTCGACCTCCTCAATTGAATCCGAAATTCGAAGCATGAAACTCGAAACGTTTCGAATTTCGAATTTCGATATTAGAATTTCTTCTTCTGTATACTAATACCATGCTCCACTTCGCCGTTGCTGGCACTCCCCTTTCCACTCCCGCGCCGGGAGGAACAGTGGAAGGCCTGAAGCGTGCACATGACTTAGGGATCACAGCGATGGAGCTCGAGTGGGTGCAGCGCGTTCCGCTCGCTCCCAAGCGCATGGAGGAAATCCGCAAGACTGCGGAGGAACTGAAGATGGTCCTCACTGTCCATGCGCCGTACTTTGTGAATCTGAATGCCAAAGAGCCGGAAAAACTCACAGCCAGTAAAAAGCGCATCATCAACGCGCTCGCGATGGCGCAAATCGCCGGAGCGCGTTCTGTCTGTGTCCATCCCGCGTTCTACCTGGGAATGGAGCCAGAAATCGCTTATGAGAATGTGCGCAGGGCAACCCAGGAGATTCTCACGAAGAAGACGAAATTGTTCCCTGATGTGAATCTTGCATATGAAACCATGGGCAAAGGCACGCAGTTCGGCACACTGGAAGAAGTTCTGCGCCTGAGTAAAGAATTTGGGCTCTATCCCTGTGTGGATACGGCGCACATGCATGCACGGACGAATGGTAAGTACAACTCCAGGAAAGAATTCAATGAAATTCTGGATCTCTACGCAAAGTATCTTGGCAAGAAGTCACTCAAGCATGTGCACTTCCACTACTCGGGCATCGAATACACCGCCAAGGGCGAACGGAAGCATCTGCCATTAAAGGAGAGCGATGCGGAGTGGAAAACCTTCCTGAAAGTGCTCAAGGAGCGCAGTGTAGAGGGTGTGGTGGTTTGCGAATCGCCAACTCTGGAGGAAGATACATTGCTTCTTAAAAAGGCATACGAAAAGTTGACTTTGTAGATTCATAGTTGTGATATATCTCTATGTCTGAATTGTTTAATCAGTACGGTGATAATTGTGAAATGCCACCGAACGCAAGCAGAGCAGAGAGGGCTCAATGTCTGCGTAATCGTTTACGTTTCAATATAACACGGAACACAGTATTCATTGCTCTTGGCAGCTATCTTGCAATTACAGGAGTGTTTTGCTCGCGAGAAAATCCACGATCAATACCAAACAAAACAGTTCAACAGAAAGTTAACGACAACACAATCGCACCGGAAGTACTACCGGAAACCACACCTTTCGATCCTCTACATCCTGAGCATGACGAGGAGCATCCTATCGTGGTAAAGTGAGGACAACACTCCCCTCCTCTACTATGAACATCGCCATCAATGGATTCGGACGCATTGGCCGCCAGGCTCTCAGAATTATTCTTGCAAAGCATCCAGACATAAATGTTGTCCTCATTAACGATCTGACGGATGACGCAACGCTTGCACACCTGTTCCAGTTCGATTCCACGTACGGTACGTTCGATGGTGATGTAGCGGTCAAGGACGGGAATCTTGTGATTAATGGCAAGAAGATCACTTCAACAGCGGAAAAGGATCCCACAAAGCTCCCGCATGGAGATCTGAAGGTGGATGTTGTACTTGAATGCACAGGAGTCTTTTGCAAACGTGAACAGTGCCAGATGCACCTGGATGCCGGCGCGAAGAAGGTTATTATTTCCGCCCCTGCAAAGGATGAAATTGATGGAACGTTCGTCCTTGGCGTGAATGAAGAGACGTACGATCCCAAAACGATGCACATCCTCTCCAATGCCTCCTGCACCACCAACTGCCTTGCACCGATGGCAAAAGTCATCCACGAGAATTTCACGATCAAAGAGGGTTTTATGACGACTATTCACAGTTATACGAATGACCAGCGCATTCTGGATTTTCCCCATAAGGACTTGAGGCGAGCGCGCAGCGCAGCGGAGAATATTATTCCTACAACAACCGGAGCTGCGAAAGCCGTCGGACTCGTGCTACCGGATCTACAAGGAAAACTGGATGGAATGTCCATTCGCGTCCCTACGCCGACGGGAAGCATCACGGACCTTGTGAGTGTGATTGAGAAAGAAGTCACTGCAGAAGCGGTAAATGCAGCGTTCAAAAAAGCTGCCGGAGGGAGGCTCAAAGGTATTCTGGGTTACGAGGAGCGTCCGCTCGTCCTCAAAGATTTCGTGGGAGATCCACGCAGCTCCATTATTGATGCACAGAGTACCAAAGTGATGAGTGCTGGCGGAGTAACACTCCTCAAGACTCTTGCGTGGTACGACAATGAATGGGGCTACAGCAATCGACTCGTCGAGCTGGCGAAGTACGTGGGAGAGAAAATGTAGGACTGCTATTCCTTCCCTTCATTTCCATCTTTTCTACTTAAAACAAAGACCACTCTTTGCTGTGTTTCTTGGTCGATAGCAATTATGCGAATCAGTGTTGGTTGTATAGCTGCGTCTTGTTTGTTAATCCGTCCATGATTCAACGCCCACTGACACAGTGCATGTAGCTGTTGCTCAGCAGCATTCCAGTGACTTTCCACTATTTGCTGATCATTCCGTTTTAGCATTCTGCCTACCAGCTCAGCACCTTCTTCATCGGATAATTGCAGCAATGCTTCTGCTCGCTTCCAAAGATCGTCTGATTGATCACCATCGATCTGTGGGTCCTGCTCCCCTGTAACACTAGAAGGCCGATGACTGCTTAATCCGGAAGACATTGGAGGTAATACTCTTCTTTCGAACCGAATTGTCAATCTTTCTTCTTCTTCTCTTCTTTCTCATCCACCACCTCGGCATCAACAACTTCTTCCTTGGAATCCTTGGTTGCCTTGGAATCCTCCTGAGCACTCTGTTGTTGAGCCGCCTCATAGATCAGCTTCCCGATTTCCTGTGCTTCCGTAGAAAGTGCCTCGGTCGCCTTTTTGAGCTCATCCACTGATGCATCCTCCCTCTTCAAAAGTTCCTTGAGGTCACCGATCTTCGTATTCACCTTCTTCTTCATGTCATCGGGGATCTTGGCATCATGATCGCGCATCTGCTTCTCCAGATTGAAGACAAGCGCATCGGCATTATTGCGCGCATCCACGCCCTCTTTCTTCTTCTTATCCTCTTCTGCATGCAGTTCCGCATCCTTTTGCATCTTCTCAATTTCCTCCTTGCTTAGGCCTGTAGACCCCTGAATGGTGATGTGCTGCTCTTTGCTGGTGCCCTTATCCTTAGCGGTTACATGCAGGATGCCGTTCGTATCAATGTCAAAGGTCACTTCGATCTGCGGCACGCCTCGTGGTGCGGGAGGAATACCATCGAGAATGAAACGGCCAAGAGACTTGTTATCCCCCGCCATCTCACGTTCACCCTGCACGACGTGGATTTCCACAGAAGGCTGACTATCAGCCGCAGTGGAGAAGATCTGGCTCTTCTTCGTCGGTATCTTCTGATTGCGCTCAATGAGCTTGGTCGCAACACCGCCGAGTGTTTCCAGCCCGAGTGAGAGCGGCGTGACATCTACGATCGTGATATCCCGGTCAATGTCTCCGCCAATCTGCCCCGCCTGGATCGCCGCACCGATGGCAACCACTTCATCCGGATTCACACCCTTGTGCGGCTCTTTGCCAAAGAGTTCCTTTACCTTTGCCTGTACGGCAGGCATGCGCGTCATTCCTCCAACCAAGACCACTTCATGTACTTCATCTTTCTTAATCTTTGCATCCTTGAGTGCTTTCTCGCACGGTTTCACCGTCTTTTCAATAAGATCGGAGACGAGCGACTCGAGCTTTGCACGGCTCAATTTCAGATTGAGATGCTTGGGACCGGAACTGTCTGCCGTAATGAACGGAAGATTGATATCCGTTTCCGTTGCGGAAGAAAGCTCAATCTTGGCTTTCTCTGCAGCCTCCTTAAGACGCTGGAGCGCAATCTCATCCTGAGAGAGATCCACGCCCTGGTCCTTTTTGAATTCCTCTAAGATCCAGTAGATGATGATGTGATCGAAGTCGTCACCACCCAATTGCGTATCGCCGTTCGTTGAACGGACTTCAAAGTGACCATCACCGGAGATCTCCAAAACGGTCACATCGAACGTTCCGCCACCAAGATCATAGACAACAATCGTATGTTCGTTGCCTTTATCCAATCCATAGGCAAGCGCTGCTGCTGTCGGTTCATTGATGATACGCACCACCTCCAGCCCTGCAATCTGCCCTGCATTCTTGGTTGCCTGCCTCTGCGAGTCATCAAAGTACGCAGGAACGGTGATAACCGCCTTATCGACAGTTGTTCCCAGGTAGGCCTCTGCGTCTTTCTTGAGCTTCTGCAGAACTTTCGCACTGATTTCCTGCGGGAGCATGCTTTTGCCATTCACTTCAATAGCAATACGCCCCTCCTTCCCCTCCTTTAATGTGAAAGGCATTTTCTTCACATCTTTCCCAACTTCCTCCATGCGTCGTCCAATGAATCGCTTTGCAGAAGCAATGGTGTTCTTTGGATTCGTTACCGCCTGGCGCTTTGCCACTGTGCCCACAAGAACTTCATCACCCTTGAACGCCACGACGGATGGTGTCGTGCGGTTCCCCTCTGCATTAGGTATGACGGTCGGCTCTCCGCCTTCAATCACTGCCATGCAGGAGTTGGTTGTACCAAGGTCAATTCCGATAATTTTAGACATAGTGTGAAATGGAGAAATTAGCAGTCACTAGTTTAGAGTGCTAACCTCCCATCGTCAAATAAATAACTCAGTGAAAAATGAAAAGTTCTATGGAGAAATGAATAGTGAAAAATGAATAATGAATAATGTAAATTATGCTATACTGCCCAACTTATGGATTTTAATGGACCAGTACAGGAGAAATCTTTTGACTTCGCATCGAAGATCGTCAATTTCTGCAATTACCTTATTAAGCAGAGAAAGGAATATATAATAAGTAAGCAACTACTAAAATCTGGTACAAGTATCGGTGCAAATATTGAAGAAGCACAATTTGCCGAAAGCAAAAAGGATTTCATTCATAAAATGCACATATCACTAAAAGAAGCTTTTGAGACTCGTTATTGGATAAGACTCATAATAAGAAACGGATCATATAAACAGAATATTGCACAAGATTTACTCAAAGATGTTAATGAACTAATTGCCCTACTTACTGCTATTGTTAAAACCTCTAAGAAGGGGGGTTAACTATGCATTTTTCACTATTCATTATTCATTTTCTATGTTCTTAGATGAAGCCATCATCACCGTGCAAGCTGGCCATGGCGGACCGGGCTGTGTGAGCCTGCGCCGGGAAAAGTACGTACCCAGAGGCGGACCCGATGGCGGCGATGGAGGCTGGGGCGGCAACGTGGTGTTCGTTGCTGATGGCAACAGAGATACCCTGAGCGATTTTTCATCGAAAAAACGTTTCAAAGCCGAGAAGGGCGAATTCGGCATGGGGAAGAAATGCCACGGAAAGAACGGCGCAGATCTGATACTCAAAGTTCCCGCCGGAACCATGGTGATGGAAATTATCGGTAAAGGAGAAGAGAAACTTCTGGCCGATTTACAGGAAGACGGGCAGTCCGTCATCGCTGCTCGCGGCGGCCGCGGCGGATACGGCAATGCACACTTCACCTCCTCCACCAGGCAAACGCCGGACTTTGCAGAACTCGGCGAACCGGGTGAAGAAAAAACATTTCAGCTCGATCTGAAACTGGTTGCCGACGTCGGCATTATCGGGCTCCCCAGTGTAGGCAAGTCTACACTCATCTCCACCGTCAGTTCCGCACGACCGAAAATCGCCGCCTACGATTTTACAACGCTGATACCGAATCTTGGCGTTGCGAGTATTGATGGCCGCTCCTTTATTCTCTGCGATGTCCCCGGGCTCATTGAGGGGGCAAGTGCCGGGAAAGGCCTTGGTGATCAATTTCTCCGGCACATTGAACGATGCGGCATCCTCCTGCATATCCTGGATATCAGCCGCTGCCTGACAGATGCGGAACCGGATGTGCAAATTCTTGTGGAAGACTATCGAACGATCCGCACGGAACTGGAAGCGTACTCCCCTCTTTTGGCAACCAAGCATGAGCTCGTTATTCTGAATAAAGCGGATCTTCTGGGTCATGACACCACGAATCTTGTGAAGCAGCTCAAAAAGCAGGGCATTGATGTCTTTGCCAGTATCTCTGCAGCAACAACGATGGGAACCAAAGAGCTCTTGCGGGATCTGCTTCCGTTGGTGTTGCAGTTTCGCACAGCATGCAAGAACAGCCCAAAAGAGCCCCGTGTTCTTCCTGTTCTTCAGCCGCATCTCCGCTCGGAGAAGATGGGCTCCTACACTCTGAAAAAACAGGAAGACGGTACCATCGTCGTCAAAGGCAAACGCCTGGAGCAGTTTGTACAGATGACCGATTTTTCCAAAGAGGGTGGCGTACGACGCCTGCGGGATGTATTCCAACGCATCGGCTTGTCTGCAGCCCTTGCCCGTGAACGCGACGAGGAATCACAAGCTCCCGTGTACGTCGGAACAATGCGCATTGAGCAATATCTCTAGTGTTTGTGATGGAACCACCGGACGGAGCTTCACTCAGTATTCATAGATAGTTTGCTAAATAAAAATGCTTCAGGTCTAATGCCTCCTCATGAGTACACAGGCAACTTGTAAAGCTAAGGCAAAGAAAAAAGGTATAAAGGACAGTGATTCACTCACGCTTTGCCAAATGAAAGCATTGGAACTTTTGGAAGGAAGTGACAACATATTTTTGACAGGAGAAGCAGGTACCGGGAAAAGTTATCTCCTGAATACCTATCTCAAAGGAAAAGGAGCGGAGCAGTACCCCATTGTAGCGAGCACAGGTGCTGCAGCAATTTTGGTCGGTGGTCGCACGTTTCACAGCTTCTTTGGCCTTGGCATTCTCCAAGGAGGCCGGGAAAGCACGATTCAACGAGCACTCAGAAACAAAAAGCTTATCAGCCGCCTCACTGCTGCAGAATGCGTCATCATTGATGAAGTCTCTATGCTATCCGGAACCGTACTGGAAACAGCGGAGCAAATAGCACAGGAAGCACGCTATTCTGATGAACCATGGGGCGGTCTGCGCATTATAGCCGTTGGAGACTTCGCTCAGCTTCCTCCCGTGGATGAAGGTGTATCCGGTAAGGAATGGGCATTTCTGCATGACATATGGCATCGGTCACAATTTACACCTGTGCTTCTTAAAACAGTTGTGCGTACAAAAGACCGTGAGTATCTGAATCTTTTGCAATTGATTCGCAAAGGAGAGGTATATGGAGAAGTTGAGGAATATCTGAATGCAAAAATTCTAGAAGATACCGACAGCTTTGAAGGCACCAGACTTTACTCACATAGAGTAAAAGTTGATACGTTCAATCTGAAAAAGCTGCGTGAACTAAAAGGCAAGCTTTGGGATTTTGAAACTACATATATAGGGAGCAAGAAAAATATAGAGCTTCTAAAAAAGAAATCCCCTATTCCTGAGAATCTTCAGCTTAAAAAGGGCGCCCTTGTGATGATACGCATCAACGATACTTCCCACTCCGAGCAACAAATGGTCTATGTAAACGGAAGTCTGGGGTACATCCATACCATCACAGACGAGGTGCTCGAGATTGATTTATTTACAGGACGAAGGATTAAAATGCACAAAGTGAGTTTTAATATGCTCAATGGTGATGGTGCTACCACCGCACAGGCATATAACTTCCCTGTGAATTTGGCATGGGCATCTACCATTCACAAAGCTCAAGGAGCCACACTTGATCGTGTGCTTGTGCAGCTACAAAATTTGTGGGAACCCGGACAAGCATATGTGGCTCTTAGTAGAACACGCTCCGGAGATGATCTCTTCATAGAAAGCTGGTCACCTAGATCAATAATTGTGGAACCACTGGTAGAAGAGTTTTATTGGAATCTGGATGAGAGGATTTGAGTTTGTGGTAAAGGGATTCGAAAAATTCGAATCAGATGCAGAAACGCACCATGCAGTTATATATTTTTCTAAGGTTATTTTTTGTATATTATAGATACACGAAAGAAACAAAGAATTTACGCATTGTGAACGTTTATGTGTTACCGATATATATAAGAAGATAAGACGAGCAAAGATGGGCAGTTGTTCCAAATTAGTTTGGAACGGATTTTTAGGCTTCATTAAGCTAAAAAATCTTGATTTGCAAAAATGGTTTTGAGCAAGGGGCTTTTGGCAAAGTACAGGATGAGGTTTTAATGGTGATGCTCTCGGGGCACTCATATCTCTATCGAATGTTCATCAAAAATCTGTCACTTGTAGGCTTGGAATGTGAAGAAAAATCTGATGATCATTTTTTTGTCTCCACAGGAGAAGGGCAAAAAGAGCATCAAGATGTGGAGCTAAGAGAGACACTCTCAAAAGAAGAAATTAAAAGAATTCAAGAAGAGAAACTTTTAAGGCTTATTGAGTTCAATATTACAAATACTTGCCAATTGAGATGTCCAGGATGTTATAAAATGGATGATACAGGAAAGCAACATGAGCAAAGATTGCCATTCGAGAGATACCAAAAATACATTGAGATGGGAATGAGAAGAGGTTTAAGAAGTATTTGGCTTTTAGGAGGAGAGCCTACGATGCATCCACAATGGAAAGATTTTTTGTGCCATGCGAAAGATCAAGGGATAGACGATCTTATGCTTTTTTCGAACATGCTTAATCTTCAACCAGCCGATATACAATTTTTCATCAGAAATAAGGTTAAAGTTGTTGGAAAACTCAATATTGGCACGATACACGCCCCCTCAGAAGATGAACTTTGTATGCAGGCTGCGATGATAGGACGAACGGAAAGCGTTGCACAAACGATGTTACAAAAGATAAAAATGATCTTAGACGAAGGTCTCCAAGATCATAATTTATTTGCTTTAGAAAACTTACTCAGAGGAGAAAATATAGAATATGCCATCGGGTTTTGGCAGTTTTGCCGAGATAATCACATAACGCCAAATTTAGAAATGTTTTGTGATTTTTCCGGACAGGAAAGTTCTAAAAGAAACTTGCCAAGTGATACTGAGTTGAAATCTCTTGTTCAGGCTATCCAAGCTATAGATAAAAACATGGGATTTCCCGAGTGGGAACCTATGGTTCCCCATATATCACATGGCTGCTCATTAAATTATACAGCGATTGGTGTTGATCCAAATGAAGATATTTTACCTTGTGCTGCATCAAATATTGTTATTACCAATACTGCAGGAGATGAAGAAATAGATTACGAGAAAATTTTGTGTAATCCAGTTATTCAAGCAAGAAGAAATCTTTCCAAAGATACTGTCAAAGGAGTTTGTAATGGCTGTGATAAGTTTGACAGAGGGTGCAGTGGGGGTTGTCGTAATGCTGTAGAGGCCGGAAGAAGAGATCCCTATGAAGGATATCCAGACTGCATTATTAAAAACTTATGAAAAAAGGTACAATCTCTGATATGCCGCACACAGTTATAATCACAGGCGCAAGTTCCGGTATAGGAGCTGCAACAGCAAAACTATTATCCCAAAAAGGATACAATATGGCACTCTGTGCTCGTAGAGAAGAAAAACTTAATGAAGTAGCAGAAACCTGCAGAAAGGAAGGCGTCCAGGTTTTTTCTCAAGTTGTAGATGTGACCGATAAAGGACAACGCGAGAAGTTTTTTAATGAGACCTTAAGAACTTTTAATAAAATTGATGTGCTTTTTAATAATGCGGGACTGGCACTGGGAATCGATCATTACAAAGAAACAAAGACTGAGAATCTCAGGATAATGTTTGAGACGAATGTGTTTGCTTCATTTGAATGCACAAAGCTCGTGTTACCTCATATGATTGAACGTCAATCAGGACATCTTGTGTTTATGGGATCTGTAGCAGGTCACCAATCCTACGAAGGAGGAAGTGTGTATTGTGCCAGTAAACATGCCCAGAGAGCCATGATAGAATCGTTGCGACAAGAAATTTCTGAGCACCCGATTCGTATTACCAGCCTTGATCCAGGTGCAGTAGAAACAGAATTCAGCATTGTACGTTTGGGCTCAAAAGATGCTGCAAGCAAAGTGTACGCAGGGTTTACACCCCTCACGGCAAATGATATTGCTGAATGTGTGTATTTTGCTCTCTCGCGTCCAAGTCACGTAAACATTGCACAAATGAATATTTTTCCAGTTCATCAAGCAGATGCCAGGAAAATATCAAAAAAAGAATAGCAAGAATAAAACAATTCGCTTGTGTGTTCTTCTTTGTTCAGAATAGATGGTGGCCCAGGCCAGGCCGTTTTCGTCCTTCGGACTTCACCGTGCCTAGGATCGAACTGGCTCGCCATGAGCGAGGAGCGAAGCGACGAGTCGAATGGTGGCCCAGGCCAGGATCGAACTGGCGACACCTCGCTCTTCAGGCGAGTGCTCTACCAACTGAGCTACCGGGCCACGTTGGTTGACATGAATATACCAAAGGTTATTCTCCGAAGAAACCATATGATTCGTATTTAGTATTACGGAGAGAATATGTAGGATACTTCCCCGTAGGGTTTCACACTCTGTGTGGTCGTTCTTTCTCTCCATAATATATTTCTTTTGGGGCTGTAGCTCAGTTGGCTAGAGCGTCTGGTTCGCAATCAGAAGGTCGGGGGTTCGATTCCCCCCAGCTCCACCAACCTCCGCGCAGCGGAGGTTGCCATCCGTAGCCTTTTGCTGGTGATTATTTCTTTGACCATAGGGTCGCTACAGCTACGGTTGGCAAGCCAAGCAAAAGCGAAGGATGGCTATACAATCGTGAACGGAAGTTGACGTATCGCTTCGCCGAATCGAATGACAGTGAGTGACAAGCAAAATGAGGAGTCGAACTGCCCCCTCTCAACACTCCCGTGGAGAGACTCCATACACGAATTATTAATCACAAATTACTATTGTAATTTTGTCAATTTATAGTATAATAACATCAATATTCAAAACATCAACTACCCATGAATACCCACACAAAAAACCCTTCCCACCTTTGCGCATTCCTCTTTGGTGTGCTGACACTCGTGGCAACCGCACCCGAAGGTATTATCAAGGAAGCATATCCCCCGCTCCATTTGGAGAACGTTTCTGCCTATCTTTTGCAGCAGAAAGGGGTGCCTCCTCAACAGCGATCCATAGCAAGAAATCCCTTTGCCGCACAGCTGGGCTCTGCCTTTGCCCTTGCAGCACTGGAGGAAAGAATTCAGTACCCAGATACCATGGAGTATCGCATCGCCCAGCGGCTCAAGAACCGTCTGCGGCTCCACGGTGAAGCGTCTCCGAGTGTTCCTGCTCTTGCAAATGCCATACGACAGCGACAGCAGTTACTCCGACGTGCGCTGACGGTAACTTTTCAAACACAGGATGGAGGGGAGTACGGCACGTGGGATGTTTCTCTCCAGCGATATCCAACATGGGTGGCGGCAACTATCACCAGCGGAACGGCCTCCTTCCATACAAGCAGTGATCGTATTACAGCAGACCTCGCCAACTATCTGCAGGAGAATATTGCACCGCCTGTTGATGTGCGCGCCCGTGCCGTGAGCCAGACCGGATCGGTGGCCCGCATTGTTGTGGATGACATTGCGATGCCGGGATATGAAATTGATACCGCCACACTGGCAAAAGAAATGGAGGATTCGCTGAATGAAGGTACAGCAGCCATCGTGGCACCGATGAGCTACCGCAACGGCCAGATCACTCTGATGCACAATGGGCAGGAACGCACACTGCAACTGATCTCTTCCGGTCGCTCGAACTTTAAAGGATCAACCTGGGCTCGCATGAAGAATGTACGCAAAGCGCTGCGCGAACACGTGAATAACGCTTTGATTGAACAGGGGGCAATGTTCTCTTTCAATGCCGCACTGAATCCGCCCGTCACCCTCTCTAAGGGGTGGAGCATGGCGAAGGTCATCTACAATGGAACGGAGCTGCGTGAATCCCCCGGCGGAGGTATCTGCCAGGCTTCCACAACAACGTTCCGCGCCATCGTGAATGGCGGATTCCCCGTTGTGGATCGCAAGAGTCACAGCCTCTACGTGACGTACTACAAGCAATACGGTGTCGGTATTGATGCCACAGTCTATCCGGGATCGCAGGATCTGCGATTCATGAATGACACGGCAGATATTCTTGTTCTGCAGGCATACGATACCGAGGATCTGGATGCTGTTGTAAACATCTACGGGATTCCCGATGGCAGAACAGTGGAACTTGCTGGCCCGTTCTTTGCTTCCTCTGCACCGGATGAACTCCAGGTGAACGGTCGAGCTGTGTGGTACAACGAAATCGTATGGCTACAGGATGTGAGATATTCCAACGGACAGACACGCAGTGAACAGATCGTATCCCGATATCTGAATATGCCCAGAAGTCTGTCGGCAGAGTTTCCATCTCCTTTGGAGATCCAAACCATCGCATTAGGCTTAGAATAGCCGATTCTCAATAGATGTGTAGGTATTGACAATACTAGTTAATAGTATATTATATTTCCCTTGTGCTCTGCTGCATCAACCGTGGTATGATGCGCAACACTCCTTTTCCTACTTCCTTCCTCGTTTTCCTTCATGGCTGATACTTCCAGTAAAAATAATCCGTGGTTCGCCATTTGCATGGGCCTTGTTGGTGTCATCGTCGGATACGGCATTGCAATGTCAAACGGTGCAATGCTACCGAGTCTTCCTGCCCAAGCAGGTGACCAGCCGACCGCCGCACCCACCGAACCTACCGCGCCACCGCCTGTTGGTGATGTGGTCCCTGTGGATTCTGAAGAAGATCATGTACGTGGTAATCCCGATGCGACGATTTCCATTATTGAGTACTCCGATTACCAATGTCCGTATTGCCAACGCAACGGTCCAACACTGCAGAAACTCATTGATGCATACGAGGGAGACGTCAACTGGGTATTCCGCCACTTCCCGTTGAGCTTTCACCCCTATGCACAAAAAGCTGCTGAAGCCAGTGAATGCGCGGCTGATCAGGGTGGCAACGATGCTTTTTGGCAGTTCCACGATAAGCTCTTTGATGGAGGTGTAGAAACAGAAAAGCTCGAAGCTTATGCCCAGGAACTTGGTTTGAACGTTGCAACCTTCAATGACTGTGTTGAGAGCGGTAAGTTTGAGCAGAAAGTGAAAGACCAGTTTGAAAGTGGCAGCACCGCAGGTGTCCGCGGAACGCCGGGCAACATCATATATAACAATGAAACGAAAGATGCCGAAGCGGTTACCGGAGCGCAGCCATATGACAACTTTGTGCCCGTTATTGACGCAATGCTGAAATAATACGTTCCTTAGTAAATACAATTGCATTCTCTACAATGAGGGGCTTAATACCCCTCATTTTTTTTGTACAGACCGGATTGACAATCGCGCATAAAAATGAAGAATATGCGCGATACGCGCTATACTGGTTCCCCTTCCACACTCTCTATGAAACCTTCTCCTTTTCTGTGCCTTGCGGCAGCCCTCACTCTTACCGGTTGCGTTCAGCCACCAAGCGGACAGCCATCCGATGTAGCCGATGAAGAATCTTCCTCCATCGTTTCTTCCGTATCATCAGAAAGTGATCTCACTGAGCGTGAAACAAAGAACGTTACGTATCAGGGTGTGGTACAGGCTTCCGGTATCAGTATTTACCAACAAGGTACTCACAGACTCATGATGCCGGACGGGCGCTTTATTCTTCTGGAAAGCACTGATGTCGATTTAAACGGTTACGTAGGGGAAGAAGTGGAAGTAACGGGCGCACTCCGGCCAACCGTTGAAGCAGG
>JBAYNS010000014.1:0-18215 GCA_041678625.1 Candidatus Peribacteraceae bacterium | reverse complement strand
GTGCTAGGTGCTCCAACCGGGGAGGTGTTCTGATCTGTAATCGTGGCCTGCAAGACGAGTACAACGCTCGAGCCTTGTGAGATCTCCGTATTGGGAGTTCCCGCTGCGGCAAGACCGTTACAATCAACAAGCAAAGATCCTGATGCAGTAGCGGTAAGTGTGCCGTAATCAACAGCATTGCTTGCCGTACAGGTACTCGTTGTTGTTGAATCAGCCTCGTTGTACACCTTGAACGTGCCATCCGTGATCGCCACGTTCGTCGCGTTCACGTTGAAGACTACGCCGGAAAGGACAGCCTTGTTCAGACCGTTCTTTGCGTTGTTGTTGGCGGCAGCCGTGAACTTGAACTTGCCCAGAACGGACTGTCCAAGTGGAATGGCGCTGCCATCTGTGTCTTCGCTGGCATTCGTGATCGAAGCGATCTTCGAAAGCACAACCCTGTTATCGTTACCGGCAATGGCCGCATTGGTTGCTGTTGGGGCATCCCTACCAATGAAGACTTCGCCGTCGGCAACGGCATCGCCATCGTTTGCAATAAGGTCATTGCTCGATTCATCGCCGCGTCCGCGGATTGCTCCGGAACCGGTAGATTCATCAGCAACAGCCTGATGGTCAATGTAGAGCCGGATTTTGCTATTGCTTGTTGCGCCGTTCGTATCGGTCTTGATACGCGGGCGTACAAGAATATCAATGTTCTCGCCTTCGGGAACTACCAACTGGCGGCTCTGCATATCGGCACAGAACGTCTTGATGGTAGAACTTGTACTACTAAGGTTATACGCGGGAACGTCCGCCGTACCGCAACCACCGATGGTGGCAAGGGCAAACGGCGTTGTCTCGCCTTCCTTGTAGAGCTCCAGACGTTCGACATCCGTAGCTGTGGAACCGGAGTTTGTAATCTGAAGATTGGTCACATCAATATTCTCATTCTGCGCACGCATTTGCAGGCGCAGAACAGGCTCACCAAGCGCTCCGCCAAGGAGCTGCCTGGAGCGCAACGGCTCTGTGGACTGTGTGACGTACAGGTCTCCCTGGCTCACCAGAGCCCATGGCTGCGTATTAACCGTTGCCACCGTGACGTCCGTGGACGTTGCAGTGGATGGGATCGTGATACCGCAGGTACTTCCTGATTTGTTCACACAGATACCGGAGAGGCTGCTGCCGTCATCGAGTTCTTCGGCCTCAACAAATGTGACCGTAGCACCCGTGGCAAAGCGCAGCTGCAAATCGGCATCCGAGAGCGTGGATGCGATATCGGCATGCACCTCAAAGAGCACAGTTTGCTCAGCCGGAATGACGTAGCCTCCGCCGGCAAGATCAGAGAATGTGACCTGGCTGTTCTGGCTGGCAACGCCATCCTCCAGGATGGTATCAACGGCGCCGTCGCCGTCGGTGTCCACCCACAGGGCATAGTTCTGCCCGTTGTTGAGGGATCCGCTTGCTGACTCGAAGATAGTTTTCGTGAAGAGAATATCTTCTGCTTCACCAGCACGAGCTTCAAAGCGGATAAAGTTGACGTTCTTGGAGTTCTCCACAGCCGTATCGCCGGAACCGTTATCCTTCACCGCAATGGTGAGGGTGGCGGCGGCAATGCGCTGGTAGTTACCGGCAAGGTTACCGCGGGGGCGGACATCACCGACTTTATCGCCGGTAGAGAGGCCCTCCACCTGCATCTGATATGCAGTAGATGCAGAGTTTGCGGTGATCAGACCGCCAAACGTACAATAACCCGTTGTGTTTGCGGTGAGCGCACCGCCGGAGAGGATGTGCGTCGGTTCGCCGCAGATGTTGATCCGGAACTTATCGCCACTGGCCGGGTGTTTGCCCGATCCGTTGGAGATGAAGTCTACGCGGAAATCCCAGGTTTCATCACCGCGGACAATGAAGTCATCGAAGCGATAAACCTGATACGTACCGGCAACAAGCGCCGAGTGTCCTGAATCGGTAGTACCCGTGAGTCTCACGCCGTTCACCGTACGACCCGTGGTCGTGTTGCGGATTCCGACACCTTCGAGTACTTCAGCAATGGTGTCATCTGTACCAGTATCACAGGTGCCACCTGCCGCTTGGGAACCTCCATTTCCACAGAGGGAACCTCCCGTGGCAGTTACACCCTGAATGGCAATGTACAGATCCTTGACGTCGATATCCTCGCCACCTGTCTGGAAGGTGATATTTGCAAGGACTGCGTCGTTATCATCGCTGGTGTAATCCTGCGAGGAAGGACCGTCAATGCCGATCGTGAATTCGCCAGCATCAATGGTGATTGTATCAGGCAGTTCGGCTGACTCGGTCGGCAGGGAAACCTGCGAACCGTAGAGCTGGCCGTTCACGCCGTACCCGTACAGGGAACCGACGGCAAAGAGGTCAGAAGACTCCTCAAAGTGCATGACAATGGAGTCGGCGGCTCCGCCGACGATGTCAGCGAGCACCTCGAGCGTGACCTTGTCACCCTCAAGAACCGTGAACGGAGGATCAAAGACGAGAGTCACGAAATCGCCAACGGTCTGCGTTACCGTGTTCGTCAGGACCGTACCGTCCGTGCGACGCGTTGCAATGTTCACAAAGTCTCCATCGGAGACGGAGCTGTTCTGCTCCAGCGTCATCGAGTAGAAAGTCTGGTCCTCTGTGGAATCCACAGAGACTTCAAACTTACCAACAACAACTCCCGTGTCACCAACCTCCACCTCATCGGGGGAGACGGTGCGGTAGGTCACGGAAACTGTTCCGCTGGTCACTGCGGCCATACGGAAGGTCTCTCCGCGAACGGGGAAGTTACCCGTGACTTCCTTGGCATTGCTGAAGATATCCGACTCCAGCTCCAGCACAAAGTTGTGCTCGGAAGCTGTGTCCGCAGTTGTGGAGAAGTCCGCTACAAGATCGAGCGTGACGGTCTCACATGGATCCAGAACCAGCGGTGAGGAAAACCTCAAATCCGCGGTCTGATCCTCGGCGTCAATCGTGCGCTTGCGCGTCACGCGTGCGCCGTTTATGGCGGCGTAGACGCCATCGACATCCGTGCTTGCGCCGAATCCTTCATGCAGAACCGTGAGGTCCTCAATCAGAACGGAGTCATCGCAGGATGCGGTAAGGTCTATGGAAAGCAGCACCACGCCGACAGCACCCTTGGGGACAGTGTCTCCTACGGGGCTGGATGCGGAGAGTGATGCTTCCAGAATACCATCACCGATTACAAAGGCTGTGTAGCCAAGAAACGTGATCGCATCATCAATGACCGATCCGTCTGCTGCCTCCAGATTGCTGACCGTGAGTGTGTACTCATGACCGGCAGAAAGAGCTTCGCCGAGCGTGAGCTCAACGGACTCCGAGTCTAGGAGAGCTACAGAGCTGATCGCCACTTCCGGGGAACCGGTGATCGTGTAGTTGGCAACATCCTCAGCGGATGCAGCATCCAAGGTGACGTTGAACTCCGCCTCCACCGTGGTAGGAGAAGTTGCAACGACATCCACGATCATAGGCTCTCCACCCACGCTGGTACCACAGTCCACACCAAAGGTGAGACCCTGGTCAACGCGGTAGAGCATCACGACCATTTCTGCACGGTTCATGTTATCGCCAGGGCGAACACGACCCGTACTGTCGTCACCCTGCAGAACGCAATGGTCAGCAGCCGTCTGAATGACGTCCGTGTACCACTGGCCCGATGGGTTATCGACGAATTGCGCGGCATCGCTGGTTGCTTCCAGGCCGAAGGAGCGAACGATCAAAGCCGCAGCTTCTGCGCGGTTGATGTTCGAGCTAGGACGCGCGTAACACGGATGGCTGCCATAGCAGTCACCGTCACCGCGGACCCAACCTTCCTTGCCGGCTTCCTCGAAGTACCCGTAGTACCACGCACCGGTTGTTGCGTCATCAAAGCTAGCAACGGCTGGAGGAGTCGAAAGAATCCCGCCATTGAGCTCAACAACGAGCTTCACGAACTCCGCACGGTTGGCTGGATCGCCACCGCGGAAGCGCGTTTGACTGGCATCCAAGTAGCCTGCATCAACAAAGGCGTTGACGGCATCCTGGTACCAGACCCCGCTAGGGACATCCGTGTATGCGGCAAAAACGCTCGCTGCCTGGGTGAGCGAAATTGCAGTAATGGATGCACCCGCGAGAAGTTTCTTCATGCGAGTAAAGTCCATAGAAGAATTAAGAAGGGGAATTAAAAACGAGAAAAAATGTGTGGGAGGTGTCTGTGTTTTTGTAAACGGTGGCAATACAGATCCGATACGGTCGCCAGACTCTTCTGTGTGAGGATGAGTACTAAAAATCTCCTACAAGAGGAGAGGCGAACTCTTCTCCTTATATATAAAGAGGGAACACGAGCATGAGACCGCAGGCTTAGAGGATTGCACCGCCGCAAGACGCACGACCGAAATGCAGACACCGCAGTGCCCGCTTCAGTGTGAGATTCTTGTCACCCCTCAGTGCACTCGAGGGAAGGCAAGTTGCCGAATTGTTAAAGACCACTGACACAGACCACTCTCTCCTTTACTCTTGGGGGAGCGGATCTTTACGCAAGATCCTAGGAGAATCAGTGCATAGAAGCAAGGCTCCTGCACCGTTCCGTGCAGCTAAGGAAACGGCTAAAGGTCGCTGTTGTTACGCAGTCGATTGCATGAACCAATCGCCCTCTGTGGGGAAATACGCTGTCCTTTTGGCATTTCGTAGAAGAAATTTGCATCAAAACAGCTGATTCTCCTCTGTTTTAAGGCAAAAAATTACCCTTGCCGTCCTGTACATTTTTTGGTGTAAATTTGTCATTTTTGTCAAGACAATGTGACATCGGGTATGGTTCCTCAAACTTTTGTGCCCAGAAAACCCTTCAATGGAGAGGAAAACTCATGAAGACGATGTGTATCCTTTTTAGCACTTTTTCACCTCCTGCCCTGCATCGGTATCGCGTACCTGGTATCCCAGTTTGCGAATGTCATCCCGTAGACGATCGGATGCCTGGAAATCTTTGTTCGCACGCGCATGCTCCCGCTGATCAACGAGCTCCTGTACCTCTGTTGGAACCGCGCCTTGCTCTTCTGGATCAAAGCAGCCAAAGGTGCGTTGAACATCATCAATAAATTTTTGGAGTTCTCCAAGATCCTCTTTGGACCACTGCTCTTGTTTACGCGACCATGCCATGCATTCGAAAATAACCGCGAGTGCTTCCGGCGTATTGAGGTCCGCATTCATTGCCTCTGCGAAGAGAGTTCGAAAATGAACACACTTGTTCTGGTTTGATCCCTGATCCCTGATCCCTGATCCCTGATCCCTATTTCCCATCCATTCCACAATTTTTCGTCGTGCTTTTTTGGCATCTTCTAGCCCTTTCCAGCTGAACTTCAGATTCGTCCTGTAATGCACCGAAAGGAAGAGATACCGCAGATCCAGTGGGCTGAAACCTTTTTCAACAACATCGGAAATTGTGAGAATGTTCCCCAGGCTTTTGGACATTTTCTCTTCCCCCATATCAATGCGCCGACGATGGAGCCAGTACTTCACGAATGGTTTGTACTCGCTTTCGGCGCCTTCGGCGCCGGCCGCGGATAACGATCCGCGGCTACTGGTGTCACCATCGGTCACTCGTACATTAACGTTGTTCATTGCAGCCTCAGACTGCGCAATCTCGCATTCGTGATGTGGAAAGATGTTGTCTTCTCCTCCCGTGTGAATGTCGATTGTCTCTCCGAGGAGGCTTGAGCTCATCGCGGAACATTCGATGTGCCATCCGGGAAATCCTGCGGAAGAATCCTCCCCTGTTGTCTCTGCAATTTTTCCGGTTGCAAATGACCAACGGAGAATGTGCACGGCGTTGTCTCCGACACACTTCTTCCAGAGTGCAAAGTCTGCAGGATGCTTCTTGCTCTCTTTTACTTCTATGCGCGCACCGGCACTGAGGTTTTTCAGTGTGTTCCCCGAAAGTTTTCCGTAAGCGGGAAAACTCTCTACGGAGAAGTAGATGCCGTCTTCCGTTTCGTAAGCGTTTCCTTTTTCCAGAAGTGTCTTCACCATTGCCAGCATCTGCGGCACGTACTCGCTCGCTCGCGGACGGTACTGTGGCTCGCGCATATTCAGAGCGTGTTCATCTTCCAAAAACTCCTCTTCGTACCTGCGGGCAACCGTGAGCGGATGCACCTGTTCGCGCTCCGCCTGCTTCTGCACTTTATCATCGCCCTGATCTGCATCATGCAGCAGGTGCCCAACATCCGTGATGTTCTTTGCGTGCGTCACCTTGTACCCGCTCACTTCCAGCCACCGCGCCAGAAGATCCGCCATCAAGAATGAGGAATAGTTGCCGATGTGCGGACGGCCGTAGACCGTGGGACCGCAGGTATACATGGTGACCTCTCCTTCTTTAAGAGGAACGAATGACTCCTCTTTTTTGGTCATGGTGTTGTAGAGCAACAGGTCAGACATGGAATAAGGATAGCGAAGCCTGCTCAGAGTGCACGTAAAAATCGGCCCCACGGAGGCGGTGTTCTCTCTGCGGAATATGAGAGTTAATAGTGATACGTGTGTGAATGTATGTTTTTTAAAAACGACCCCCGGTACTCGTATGTACCGGGGGCCCGCTCAGACGAATCTGAGCGAATGCTCCTATGCGGCGTTGGGGGGGATCTCCCCACGCAGAATGAGAACTTCACGAGGGGCTTCGAAGCCCAACTGCACGCGATTGTTGCTGTAGATTCGCAACACCCGGATTGTTATATCCGGATCCATGCAGACGGCTTCTCCCGCCCGACGATTGAGAACAAGGGTTCCTTCGGCCTCCGGTTTGGCCGTTTCAGGAAGCCCTTCCCTCCAGATTCCGATCCCACAGGGAGCATCGGGGAAGATGAGTTGTATGCGCGTCGACCGGATTTTTCCAACCACGACACATACACACCCTCCAATAACAACGCTCTCGCCGCACTTTCTACTGAGAACCAACATTGGCTCTCTCCTTCCATGAAAAGGAGCATGACTCCGCAGGATCATCCTGATGTTTCCATGCGCTGCGGGAGCGCCGGACACATCGTGTGTCCTACATCAGGACATCGGAGTCTCTCTTATTATAGAGACAAAATCTCGTCTCTGCAATCTTTTATTGTTTTTGTCAACACACACCTTGAAGATTTTTTCTTCCCCCTTTCACAGAACATTCACTCATCTATACTACACATACAGTTTTTTCTTACGCCTTTCTCTTCACTATGGACTACTTCGCTCTCAAAACACTTTTGGGGAACGATGCCGATGCGCTCCTCGCTCACGAATGCAAAACCATCAGCAAAAAACACCTGCACCTCCCAAGCCCAACTCAAGCACAGGAAGTCTTCAGTCTCTCTGATCGTTCATCCAAAGTGCAGAAGAGCCTTGTGAACCTGTATGGGCACGGCCGTTTGGGTGGCACCGGATACTTGAGTATTCTGCCTGTAGATCAGGGAATTGAGCACTCTGCAGGTGCATCATTCGCAAAGAATCCTGAATACTTTGATCCGGAGCATATTGTGCAGCTTGCCGTGGAAGGAGGATGTAATGCCGTGGCTTCTACGCTTGGCGTACTGGGAATGGTGAGTAAAAAGTATGCGGGGAAAATTCCTTTTATTGTGAAGATTAATCACAACGAACTGCTGACGTATCCCAACAATTACGATCAGATTATGTTCGCCTCGGTAGAGCAGGCATACAACATGGGAGCACTCGGCGTTGGTGCGACTATTTATTATGGATCAGAGCAATCGTCACGGCAGATTGTGGAAGTGAGCAAAGCCTTTGAGCAGGCACACAAGCTGGGAATGTTCACGGTGTTGTGGTGCTATCTGCGCAACAACGCGTTCAAGAAGGATAAGGACTACCACACGGCTGCTGATCTGACCGGACAGGCAAACCATCTGGGCGTGACGATCGAGGCCGATATCATCAAGCAGAAGCAGCCCGAGTGTAACGGAGGCTTTAAGGCGATGGCGCAGGAAAGCAGCTATGGCAAGCTCGATGAGCGCATGTACACGGAGCTGAGTACTGATCATCCCATTGATTTAACGCGCTATCAGGTAGCCAACTGCTACATGGGACGAATCGGGCTGATCAATTCCGGCGGAGCAAGCAGCAAGAACGATCTGCAGCAGGCAGTGAAGACTGCGGTGATCAATAAGCGCGCCGGCGGCTGCGGCTTGATCTGCGGACGCAAAGCCTTCCAGAAGCCGCGAGAACAGGGTGTGGAGATTCTGAATGCAATTCAGGATGTGTATCTGTGTAGCGAAGTCACTGTCGCGTAGCGACGTGACTTTGTTGATGGTTCCTGGTTTCTAGTTGCACGTTTGCTCGCAAGTGCGTTTACCTGAGATTTTTGTACGCTGAAGATAACGTATTAAGCACGCAAGCATTTTGCTTATATCCACTGCCTGTAAATCGAGATTACGAAATTCATCCTCGGAGATATATCGTTCATCAATTGCATCATGCAAATGCGATCGTACTTCGCCTGCCGAACGCTTGGCATAGCCAAGAAATTGAATGAATTCCGGGTTGGTCATTGCCTCAAATCCTTCAGCGATATTTGCTGAAATAGAGCGAGATGCCCTTGTAATCTGGTCAACAAAGGCAAAATCTCTCTGCACTGCATCGCGTTTACATACTGAACGAATTTCACGAATCAACGTACGTGATTTCTGCCATACATCCATATCTTCAAACGAATGAAAAGTAACCATGTAAATAACTAGGAACGAATAACGAACAACGAAATAACAACAAGGGGGCGACGTGCGCCCCCTTCGTTTTTACGCCTCCTCCCTCTTCTTTTTCAGAACCGACCCGATGATCGCGCCAAAGATGCGCTCGAGCTCGGCTGCCTCTTTGGCGAGGCTGGCACGCGATTCCTCGGAACGCTCTTCTAAGTTGCCTTCCAGCAACTCGAGCCAGTGAACAGAGAGCTTCGACTGCCTGCGGCAGTCGCCGATACGGCGGAGGAACTCGCGCCCATCAGCTGCCTCATCGGCATCGATGTACGAAGCCCCCACAAAACCGGAGGAACGGATAAGATTGCGGGCATCGCTCAGGCTGGCAAGGTCCCGCGGCGTTTTGCGCACAAACGATCGCGCTTCTTTGGCGAATGCGCGCGTGCGCTTTCTGAGTGCTGCCCGTTGCGTACGGGCGGATGTGCCGGTGGTGGATGTGGTAGTAACCATAGCCACACTGTACGCAGGGGCAGTTGACGAAAAAAAGTACCATGGTATTCATTAATTCTTTACCTGCTGTTTTATCGCTTCAGAAAGCGCAAAAAGGCGTTCCATGCGCTCATAGAACTGGCAGAGAAACATCCGTAAAAAACTACCAAAATGTCATCCTGAGGTCGCTCGGAGGATAGACATTTTGGCTTCTGTACATGGTTCGAGCGACCTCACCATGACAGAAGCCAGAGTTTTTCAGAGGCTCCCTAGAGCTCTTTCCTATTGACTACCAACTGCTGCCCGATGGCAAAGAGCGTGGAGATTCCCCAGTACAAAGACACCGCCGCAGGAAACTGCAGAGCAAAGACGCCAATCATAATGGGCAGACCGTAGAGCATCATTTTCTGCTGCATTTGCTGCGGATCTTTTGCTTCTTTTGCTTCCTTTCCTTCTTTTGATGCTTTCTTCTTCTTCTTAGCGATCGCAAAACTGAGTTTCATCTGTGCGAATTGCATAATCACGAGGAGCGGCGGCATCACATAGCGGCTCGGTTCGATCAGATTCAATCCCAAAAAGTTCATACCAAATGACCAAGAGAGATTCTGATGCGATGCGTAGAGCAAATGGCTGGAAAGCTCCAAAATGGAACCATCGCGAATGACAAAGAAGAGACCGATGAGCACAGGGAACTGGATGATCATCGGCAGGCACGACTGGAAAGGATTGACCTTGTTCTCCTTCCAGATCTTCATGGTTTCCTCCTGAATTTTCTGCGGATTACCCTGATACTTCTTTTTGATGACATCCAGCTTGGGCTGTATTGCCTGCAGTTTGCGCTGTCCTTCCAGCCCGTGCTGCGTGGGGATGAAAAGGAGGAGCTTGACGATGATTGTCAGAATAATAATCGCGAGCCCCAGGTTGTATCCGGGCATGACAGATGCAATGAGGATCAGAAGATTGAGGAGAGGTTTGGTGATGAATGTGCGAAAAATCTGCGTGACCGTTCCTACTTTGTTAATAGTGAAGCGCGTTGTGAGAGATGTCTCTGCGTCAGGAAGAGGAAGCACAAGTTCGTACGTTGTGTATTCGTTAAAGAGAGAATATTTCCACGGCGCAAGGCTATACGTCACCTGATCGCCAACAGGAACTTCTGTGAGTGCTACGCATGGTAAAGCGGTTTCCTCTGTGGTTAATGCCGTTCGTTCCTCCCCTTCAATCCGCCAGACATCAAACGGGGGCATGGGGCACTTGTCTGCAAGAGTGAGTGCTTCTTCTGTGTGATTGCGAATGATCGCAACGGGATGATGTTCCCCTTTGACCGTTGCATCCTGCATGGAGAGTATCACGCCAGTCTCTTGCGATTTTTCTCCAAAGTACTGCGGCAAAAAACGCTGAAGCGCCAACTGCGTGAGGAAGTACAGCGCCAGGAATAACAGAAAGAACTCAATGAGATCCCTTAGCTTGCTCTTGTTCGACATGATGAGACAGAGGAAAGAAAGGAGCGGATATCGTTCTGGATTTCCGCAAAGTCGCAGGTCAGACTAGTGGATCGCGGCGAGAGCAACAACTGAATCGCAGAAAACTCTTGCGAATCCTTCAGCGCAATCCTCAGCGCCTCGCGACAGCGACGGCGCATGCGGTTGCGCAAAACCGCGGATTTTGCGAGTTTTTTGGAAACGAGTGTTCCCATGTAAATTCCCGATACCTTTGGATTTGCAGCCGGATGACGCGGCGCTCCTGGGAGCCAGCGAATCATCATGGTTTTCCCGCGCCACACCGTGCCCTTTTTCAGCACACGCTCGCATATTTTCCGGCCGCGCAAACGGAAGAGTTTCATAAAAAAATGAATAATGAAGAATTAAGAATGAAAAATGGTATATAAAGGAACCCACCCTCCATAGTACCCCTATTTTCCATTTTCCATTTTCCATTCTTAGTAATGGAAGATATCCTCCATCCACTATGCCTCTGAGTACCGATGACGTCCGGCACATTGCAAAACTCGCACGGCTCCACCTGAGCGAGGAAGAGGTGGAGAGGTTTTCGCGTGAGCTTTCGTCCATTCTCAACTATATCGATCAATTACAGGAAGTGGATACGAGCGCTGTGGAAGCCACGGCACAGATCACCGGGCTGACCAACAGCTTTCGGGAGGATGCAGTTGCCCCGCAGGAGGCAAACCCTGAAGCGCTGCTGGCCACAAGCCCGCTCCCCATTGTGGAGCGCCAGATTGAAACCCCATCCGCTCATGGATAAAAAATCCTAGCCCAATCCCTAGCCCCAGATCCCTAATCCCTAATCCCCAATCCCTAATACTCTCACCATCACCCAGGCTCACCAGAAACTGAAAGCGAAAGAAATTTCCTGCCAAGAGCTCACGCGCGCATGTATTGAACGCATTGAATCCGTGGACGAGAAGATTAATGCCGTGGTGTACCGTAACTTTGAACGAGCCCTGGAGGAAGCCAAAAAGCTCGATTCAAAAGGGAACTTTGATCACCTGCTCACGGGGATCCCATACCTGACGAAAGATGTGTACTGCGAAGAGGGGGTTCCAACAACCGCGTGCTCGAATGTGCTAAGAGAGAAGGACTACGTGCCTCCATTCGATTCAACAACAACCAGGCGCCTGAAGAGTGTCGGTGCCATCAGTCTGGGGAAGACGAACACGGATGAATTCACGATGGGTGCGAGTACAGAAACCTCATGCTATGGAGTGACAGCATGCCCGTGGGATACCACGCGTGTTGCAGGAGGATCATCGGGCGGATCAGCCGCAGCCGTTGCAGCGGGCGAATGTCTATTCGCCTTGGGAACCGATACCGGCGGTTCTATTCGGCAGCCCGCGGGTTTTTGCGGGTGCACGGGACTCCGTGTGACGTACGGACGCACCAGCCGCTACGGCGTGATGAGCATGGCAAGCTCACTGGATACCATCGGACCGCTCTGCAAAAACGTGGAGGATACTGCCGTTGTTCTGAGTACCATCGCAGGTAATGACCCACACGATGCAACAACGGGCGATGTTCCCGTTCCTGATTACCGCAAAGCACTTACGGGGAATGTAAAAGGACTCACGATCGGTGTGCCCAGGGAATATTTTCCAGACGAGCTTAATCCCGAGGTTTCACAGGCAATTATGGAAGCAGTAAAGACTCTGGAGAAATTAGGAGCAAAGACTAAAAAAATCAGCCTTCCGCATACCAAATACGCCACGCCGACGTACTACATTCTCTGCCCCTCGGAGGTGAGCTCGAATATGGCCCGGTACGATGGCATTCGCTACGGCCATACGGAAAATGCAAAGGATTTGATTGAATACTACTTCAATGCGCGTTCTGCGGGATTTGGCGACGAGGTGAAGCGCCGCATCATGATCGGCACCTATGCTCTCTCTGCAGGATATTACGATGCATACTACCGTCAGGCGCAGAAGATTCGTACTCTGGTTCTGCAGGACTTTGAGCAGGCCTTTACAGAAGTTGACCTCATCGCCGGTCCTATATCACCGACTCCTTCCTTCACGATCGGCGCACATGCCGATGACCCTCTGGCAATGTATCTGGAAGACGTCTTTTCTATTCCACAAGTGCTGGCAGGCATTCCTGCCATCTCTGTTCCCTGTGGATTTTCTAAAAACAACCTTCCCATCGGTCTACAGATTACGGGGCCACAGTGGGGCGAGGAAACGCTCCTGCGCGCGGCGAATGCGTACGAGGAAGCCCAATGGCCGGAAGGCGTTCCTACGCCGCCTCTGGCGGCGTAGAATTGGTCATCAATTCTATACATAATGTCTAGGTTAGTTGTCTTTCTTGTGCAACACCAATGGCCAGGGTATTGATTCTGATGCCCTCTGCCCCATCAGCGTTGCTGTTTTCTAGTATTGTCCCTATCACAGCGGCACACAGTTCTGGAGTATGAACTGCGGTGATGCCGGCCTGTGCCTGCTCTCGCACGTGCTGCCTTCTGTTTTCCGAAATTGCAGGGAAGCTAGTTTCCAGCAGCGCCTGCAGTTCGCCCCTGAGCAGAACACTCAGCTCGGTCATGAGTGCATCATGCTCTGCAGGGTTTTTGAGAATGCGGCTGTATATTCCGCATGCAAGAGGTCTGTGCTCCGGACACAACACTGCAAATGTCCGCGCCTGATTCCCCGTTGCATGCGCATGATAAGGATGCCCGCATTCCTGCAGGATAATCGCATGCTGACGAAGCAATTCCTGTAAGGAAACCGCGAGATTGTGTTCTATGTCTTCTGTGAGCGGAGGTTCTTCATTCGGTAAGATGTCTGTCATATTGCATGCAACCTTAGCACACGTATTCCTCATGCATAGAATAAGGAGCAGATAAACAACTCATAGTCGGATTAGACTCTGTTATAAGCGCAAAACTAAAGACGACAGTCTTTAACTTCACACACTATTTGAATGATGCGCTCTTGCAATTATTTCCTCCACACAGCACGCGCACCCTTCCACCCGTACTTCGCAACAATGAGCAGGATGAAGAAGTACAACACGTACTGCAGAATGGTGAGTACGAGCGTGATCAGACCCACGGAAACATCCTGCACGATTTCGTTGCAATCGCGAACGAACTCTTTCACTGCAGTCTTCCATGAATCTTTGATCGCCTTTCCGTCAACAAACTTATCTTCCTGCACAGTGATGTAAAACCGCGTGTAGTCGATACGATCGAGTTGCTCAGCCATTGCCCGTTGCATGCGATTCAGCTGCTCACTCACATTGATTCTCTGCTGCGTGAGGCGCTCGATCATCTGTACCTTGCTATCAATCACCGTTGCCAGACTTTCGGCATCGCGCGTGTTGCGGGCGAGCATTTCTATCTCCGCATATGCGTCTTTTGCGCTCTCGAATGTCTCATCAATCGAAGTCATCTTCTGTTGCAGAATCTCCAATTCATTTGTGTAACTCTCTACCATCCTCTTGATGGTGTAGGTATTTGCAGAAAGGGTATCGGGGTTCAACTCCTCGATAGTCGCAAGAATTTCCTGAGTGAATGCATTCTCCACTTTGAACGTGTAATTGCATCCTTGCTCATAGCGATTTGCATTCTCGAATACGATTTCTTCCCTGCCCTTCAGCTTCTCAATTTCGGTACAGGTGGCATCCAGATTTTGCGTTTTGATTGTTGCATTATGTTCAGTGACTTCATATTCCTCCGCATCTCCGCCGATGGTACCGCCATCCTGCGGCGGTTCCGGAGCAATAGCGGTATCCATATCATACTTCTGCATCGCGACGCTGCCCCCGGCCATTTCCTCAGCATTGGAATCATAGTATTCATCTCTGGAAGGCGAAGAGCTGGTAGTGAGCCTGTTCCCGTACTGGAACAAAGGCTGGAATGTAGATTCCACAATGCGCCACGCAAAAGCCAGTACGATGATCGCCACCAGGCTCAGGCCAAAGATCTTTAGAGCTGCACCGGGTTTTGCTGCAAGATTGGTGAAAAATTCTTTGATAGGCATGCGCACATGATACTGTTTTTCTGAGAGAAAACCAATGTGCATGCCTCACGGCTGCGGCGGCTGTTGTTGCCGCTCATAATCTTCTTGCCATTTCCGTGCCTCCTCCTCTGGCGATCCAAAGAACGTCGTTGCATCTTCTACCATTCGACCACCACCGGACTTCCTGTGTCCCAGGGATCGACAAACCCGTCCGATAGTTCCCATGTGTCGCTCGCGGTAGTTCGACGTGAGTTGGGAAACTTCTTGTAGCTTCTCCTTTTTGTGCTCCGGCTGACCTTTTGCTTCTTTGTCTCGTTCTCCGCCAGTATGGCATGTTGACATGTGAATATAATTCCCCCATTAAAACACATTGTCAATTCCACGATTCGGGTGAAGCAGGTCTTTTTCGTTGCCTTCTCGTAACCTTAGCTGGTAACGTTTCCCAGCTTTATACTGGGGCTGTAGCTCAGCTGGTTAGAGCGTCCGCCTGTCACGCGGAAGGTCGCGGGTTCGAGTCCCGTCAGCCCCGCCAGAATCTTTAAGCGACATAAAGACATCATGATCTTGAGCTTATCTTTCGGCTAAGCTCCACCGCATCATTGAAGAACAGCAAGCTATCAAATGTCGTTCTGCTTACTGTATATATAGTAACGGATTCTTCTTCATTCCTTTGAGCTGCACTTCAAAGTGCACATGAATACCCGTTTTTCCGTACACCAATCCGGTGTTCCCCATCCAGGAAATAAGCTGCCCGCGCTCAACAAGATCGCCTTCTTTTACATACAATTCCTTGTTATGCGCATAGAGCGTAATTAATTCATTGCCGTGATCCACTTCTATCACATTGCCATACCCTCCGCTCCATCCGTAATCCGCACGGATAACGGTTCCGGCTTCTGCTGCATAAATTGGACCTCCTCCTTTTTCCTGCATGTCGATTGCAAAATGTGTTGAGTGGAAATACTGGGTAATAAAACACTCTGCACTGCATGGTTTCTGCAGAACACCGGGTGTCGGTTCGCTTGTGTACTGCGGCTGATCTTTAGGTGGTTCAGGAACATCCTTTTTCGGCGGAGTAGTAGGTTGCGCCGAAGGAGGATCGTTCGGTTTTGTGGCAGGCTGTGCAGGTGGAGGTTCTGCAGAAGCGATCGTAATGGGTTTGCCAACAATTGGCTTTCCGCCGGGGATAATGAGTTCCTGCCCCGCTAAAATAAAACCGCCTTTTATATCGTTTTGCTGCGCAATTTCTTGTGTAGAAACACCGTAAAGTTCGGAGATAATCGTGAGATTTTGACCGCCGCTGACCGTATGCAATACGCCATCCACTGGCAGCACCAAAAGTTCTTCACCTGGCTGAATGGTGTGGCCTGCTTCCAGTTTATTTGCCCAACGAATTGTTTCCGGGGTAATGCTGTAACGACTTGCCAGACGTTCAATGCTCTCGCCTTCTTTCACAGAATGAATAATGCCTTCTGCATATGCACGACGAGACCCCTGACGGGTGAGAGAGGCAGACTTCATGATAAAGCCTTCCTCCACCAGCAAAAACTGCGGCGTTGCCATAGAATCTTCCTGCGGAGCAAGAGCAGCATGCGGTACGTATGGCGGCAGGAGCGAACCGATTACCAGTATGACTGCGCACGTGATTTTGACGCGCGTAGAGAGCCAACGAATGGTAGAGGGGAGTGGTACCACAAACAGCAGTGACTATGAAACCGTAGATCCTTCCAGAACATCCAGAATGGTGCGCATATCCATGTATCGCGAAACCGAATGCAAAAGCACAACAATGTAGGATTTGCCACCAACATCCACAAGCGAAAGCAGGCATTCTTTTGCCGCATTTGTTGTGCCGGTTTTTCCTGCATGAACGGATGCATCCGTATGCAGGAGGGCATGGGTATGCGTGAGGAAAATGTCCGTGCCTTCCAAGCTGAGAATACGCTTGCCACGCTTGCCCATGCGTTCCCGGATTGCCGGCTTTTTAAGAACAAAGGAGGCAAGCCATGCAATATCCCGGGGGGTGGACCACTGCTCAGTGCTATCCAATCCCGATGCATTGGCATAGTGCGTGTCATTTAGCCCCAACATTTGTGCCCGTTTATTCATCTCTTCCACAAAAGCTTTCTCGGACCCGCTGTGGAATACTGCCAGTGCATACGATGCATCGTTTGATGATGCAATGAGTAATGCACTCAGAAGATCGCTGACAGTAAAACGTTCTCCTGGTGGCAGACTGATAACACTGCCGTTGATATTTTCTACTTCCTGAGGAACGGCAACTACTTCTGTAAACTCATGATTTTCCACGATAATGAGTGCTGTCATAAGCTTGGTGAGGCTTGCCATCGGCCGCCGCACCGTTGCCTGCTGTGCATAGAGTTCCTGCCCTCCGTTGGCATCAATAATAAGAACGCCGGAAGCAGATAAATGCTCCGTGATATTCACGGGAGCCATAGGAGGAGCAACGGCAATGATCCCAGGCGCAGCAGAAGACCCCTGAGGGGCTTGTGACGCAAGTGGAAGCATCCCCAGCAATAACGCTGCAAGGACAGATCGAAACATCGTTTGTAGGATAAGCTTTTTTCTCAGAAGAGGAAGTTTCTCTGCCAATTTTGTGGTGAAGCTCCCATGCGGAAAGCAAGGGAAAAACGTTGCCTATTTGCACAGAACTATTTGTAGATCACGCGATCGGAAAGACGCAGATCAACGTACTGTGTCACGCTCTGTAAATCGACACTGCGCAAAAACGTTCGATAGCGCAACAGCTGTTCTTCCAGAGGAGCACGACTATCGAACCAGAGCTCCTTATCTCCATCAATTTGCAGGTGGTACTCCTGAGCCCGGACAAATGCCCTGTGTCTGGTGATCACATGCCCGAATTGCTCTGTTAAAGCACGTTCCGTTTCCTGCATTCTCTTGAGAAAATCCGGCGTTAGCAATGCTGTTCCTGCCTCTGGCCATACGCCCCAATCCACTATTTCAATAATGGGGAGTTCCTGTTGTTGATCAATAGCCGATGCTACGACATATACGCCGTGCTCTGTGAGATAATCCACGTGCGTTCCTGTCCCCGTGGCAGACTCTGCCTCATCAGGATTCATGATAATGAGCTTTGCAAAAAGAGGATCCAGCGTAATACGCACGGTAAGTTGCGATGGATAATCTTTCCGTACAACTACTTCCTGAATATCCGCCATATGCTGCCGAAGCACTTGGGTCACTTCGCGCGCCTGTAAAAACAAAAGATGCCTATCGAAGAACGGACTAAGCATGCGTTGTACTCCTTCTACATCTAAACGCGTATTCATCCGTTCTACACGGATTTCTCTTACGCGAATAATCGGCGAAAAAAAGACCAGACCCAGAGCTATCAATAACAGAGCTATCAGAATACCGATCAACCAGTGAGCCAGGGAACGCCTCCAGGATGCCAATATCCGCACGCTGCGCCGGTGAAATCTGCGCAACGAATCAGTCCATCGCCGGTGACCGCTTGGGCGATGTCTGCGCCGCACAAGACGCCTTGTTTCTTTGGAAACAGGACGATTGAAGCGTCGCGGAAGCCTACGGGCTTTTTTTAATGGCACCGTAGAATG
>JBAYNS010000013.1:0-18597 GCA_041678625.1 Candidatus Peribacteraceae bacterium | reverse complement strand
TGCGCCAGCGCAGCAACGGCCCTCCCCATTTTGATACTCGCACTACGGTCCATTTTTCATTTTTCATTTTTAATTTTTCATTTTCACCGTAAGTGATTACAACAACCTCTTCTCCTGCCTTCGTCATCTCCCCCGCCAAACGCTCAACGTACGTCGCAGGTCCGCCAATGTCTGGAGGATAGATACCGGTGGCGAAGACAACTTTCATGAAATCTTATCAAGAAATTACGCCTAGAATACCCTCTAAACGAGCGGGCTCCGAATATTCTTTAACATAGGATTGGTAACCTGCGTGTAGCGCTGGGTCGTTTGAATATTCTGATGTCCTAGAAGCTCCTGTACGTAGCGTACATCTACACCGTTCTCCAGAAGATGCGTAGCAAAACTGTGACGCAAAGAATGAAATGTTGCTTTCTTCTCTATTCCTGACCGTTGCATGGCATCCTGAAGAATTTGCTGCGCAGTCCTGGCACTCAGTTTGCCTCCGCGCTCACTTGGAAAAACCAGATCTGTGCCTTTTTTATCTGCAACATACATATGGATCTCCGCTGCTATCTTTCCGGGAATGACCGAGATCCGGTCCTTCTTCCCCTTCGCATTCTTGATATGCATCGTACACTGCTCAACATCCAGATCGTGCACGCACAAATCGAGTACTTCACTAACGCGCAATCCGGCCCCGTAGGCCAGTGCCAGCAGAAGACGATGCTTTTGATTTTTTGTACCATCGAGTATTGATTGAATTTCTTCACGAGAGAAAATGACCGGTAGACTCCTGGGCTCTTTGGCACCACGAATCGCTAGCGGTGCACGCGACCGTACGACATCGCGATAGTAATACTTGATCGCATTAAGAATCAGATTCCTGGTCGCCGGCGCACATCCCTGTTCTTCTTTGTGCAGCAAATACGCTTTTACATGTTCTGCATCGGCAATATGTATATCATTACCGTGTGACATTAAATACTCCCGAACAATGCCGATATAACTTTTTCTAGTGCGCGGACTGAATCCTCTGAGACGCATTTCGCGCTCCAATAGAGCAATCTGCGCGTCTATTTCCTTCTGATGTGCCTGTAAATTCATAGGAAGGAAATCCTATGCATACTTCGTTAGTTTGGCAACCAAAATACTGCGTATAAGATATGCAAACTCGTTCTTATTGCGAAAACATTGCGCATAAGAACGAGTTATGTAACATAAATTTTTTACCTTCTTCCTGCGGCACCGATTCCGCTTACGTTCTTTTCGCCCCCCCCCAACGAGCGCTGTTTGTTATTTTTAAAAGGAAGTTCTTTTTATTAGGGGAATAGCGTTGGTTTTTGTTGAAAACGTAATTTGTTGTAAATTGTAAAATTAACATATAGAGACTAATATTCTGGCAGATATATTTATGAAGCATTCTAAAAATAAGCTAAAGGCAATTGACTTTTTCTGCTCTGGTGGAGGACTTAGCTACGGATTAAAACTAGCTGGGATTGATGTAATTGCTGGAATAGATATTGATCCAGATTGTAAAGAGACATACGAATCCAATATTAAAGGAGCAAAATATTTTCTTGCTGACGTAAATAAATTAAAAGAGAAAGAACTGACAGATGCATTCGGCATTGAAAAGAATGACGATGACCTAGTTTTGGCTGGATGCAGCCCATGTCAGTATTGGACTATTATTCGCACTAATAAAAGCAAGTCACAACAATCAAAGAATTTACTTCATGAATTCCACAGATTTGTTAAATACTACAATCCAGGCTACGTAGTTGTAGAAAATGTGCCTGGAATACTAAATAAACACAAAGAAAGTGGATTGGATATATTTGTTAAGAAATTAGAGAAACAAGGCTATAAGGTTCATTATGAAGTAGTTAACTTAAATCACTTTGGTGTACCAGAGACAAGAAAAAGGTTTTCACTTACTGCAAATAGAGTAACGAATAAAATTATTTTTCCTAAACCAGATTATTCATGCCCAACCGTTGCAGATTTTATTGGTAAAAATAATGGATTTCCGAGAGTGAAAGCTGGGCACAAGGATACTACTGATTTTATGCACACAGTTGCAGGATTGAGTAAAAATAATATTGAGAGACTGAAATTAACACCAAAGAATGGAGGTACGCGACTATCTTGGGCAAACACAAATTTACAAATAAACGCTTATAAAAAGGAAAATGGCAACGTGTCGTTTAATGACACTTATGGACGAATGTCATGGGATAAACCAGCACCAACAATAACTACCAAGTTTTTTAGTATTTCAAATGGTAGATTTGCTCATCCTGATGAAAATAGGGCACTCTCTCTCAGGGAAGGAGCTACTCTTCAAACTTTCCCGAAGACATATAGATTTATTGGTAGTAGTTTTGAGTCAATTGCTAGAATGATCGGAAATGCTGTTCCGCCACTATATGCAAAGCAAATAGGTTTATCTATTATCAATAATCATTATGGTAAATGATACTAACCCTACACTAGAGTTAAAATTTGATCCAAATACAATTGATGATTTGGGGGCAAAGTTGTATTCGACTTTACCTCCAATTATTTCTGAACTGATCGCAAACGGCTATGATGCAGGCGCAAGTGAGATTCGTATTGAATTTGATGACACAGACCCACAAAACAAAACCATATCAGTGAAAGATAATGGCCAGGGCATGAGCTTTGAACAAATTAATGATCATTATTTAGTTGTAGGGAGGAAAAAGAGGGAGGAAAAAGAAACCAAAGATCCCATATTCAATCGACCAGTAATGGGCAAGAAGGGAATCGGAAAATTATCATTTTTTGGTATTACCGATCATGCAGAGATTACAACTATCCAGAATGGTAATAAGGTATTTTTTGAGATGAATCGTAATAAAATACGTGGTGCTCAAAAATATTTTCCTGACTACAAAATATCAAAGTCGAACGATGTAAATGGAACTATTGTAAGACTACTTCAGATAAAACGTGATAGTGGCTTTGATTTTCAGGCACTGAAGAATGGCATTGCTAATTATTTTTTATTCGATGATGACTTTAAAGTATTTGTAAAACACAATAGTGGTAATTATGAAGAAATAACAAATGAAACCAGGTATCAGCAATTAGACATTCAATTTACATGGAAATTTCCAGACGATAAATATCCTTATAAAGGGGTAATTACTGGCGAAATTTTTACAACAAAAAAACCATTAACAAAAAAACTAAGAGGTATAGCATTGCTTTCTAGAAAAAAATTAGTGAATCTTCCTGAGCTTTTTCCAATAGATAGCTCTAGTTATTTCCACGAATACTTAACTGGATATCTGGAAGTCGATTTTATTGACGATCTACCTGAAGACGTAATTTCTACTGACAGGAAAACTTTAAGCTGGGGACATCCTGAGCTAAATGAATTTCAAAATTGGCTCAGCAGTACAATTGTTCAACTGGAGAAAAGCTGGAGAGCACAGTGGAAAACAGAAAAAGAAAAGGCAATTAAGTCTAATCCAAAAATAGATAAAAAAAGTAAAACAATAAAGACTGATGAAGGCAAAAAAAACTTTAATGATTCAATTGAATCATTAGCTGAGGCAAACATTGATACAGAATCTGCTATTCAAGTTGCTGATAAAATCAATGATGAATACCCAGAATTCCATAACAAAAATTTGTGCCCAGAACTCGAAACTCTAACTCTCGAATATTATAAAAGGGAAGAATACTTTGACGCAGTCTTTAACGGCGTAAAAAGATATATCACAAAGATTCGAGATAAGATCTCAAAACAAGATGAAGATGACGATCAAGTTGTTATTGCAGCATTTAAAACAGCGCAACCTGCACTAGATGTTGTCAAAAAATATAACTCATATATAAATGCTTCTACAGGTGCAAAGATTACTGATGAAACCAAGAAAACAATTTCTAGAGGAAATATGCTTTTATCACAAGCAATGTTGGCTGCGTTTCGCAATCCTCTCGCTCATCAAGAGCACGAAGATCTTGAAAAATCTGAAATCTATACTGCAAACGATTGTCTTGATGCTCTTGGGCTACTTTCACATTTATATAAAAGACTTGATAATGCTGCAAACGTTTAAAATAAGCCTCGGGCATTCACCCCTTTAGTTCCCCTCTGCCCTACGCCCAAACGAACCCTGTTTGTTGTTTTTCCGCCCCGAAAAGAACGTAAGCTACAGGTGCCTTGGAATACAGTAAAAAATTGACGTTACATAACACAGATTACCCGGTTCGCCGTGGCTCCGTTTTGAATTGGATGAAAGTCGCCACGGCTCTCCCAAATGCTTCGGCGGTAGGGCGCTATCGCGCCAAATTGTACCGCCTCGCACTTCGGGTAACCTGAAACGTTGTGCAAAATAAGCGAATACCATTTTTTAGATTGTAGATTTTTTGTTTCGATGCAATCAGATAACACCTATATATTCACGAATTTTTTTACACGTATCTCCACCTTTTTTAAAATTCCTACACGCCTCAGGTCGATATTCATAGTGCTGGCACTTCTTCTCTTGAATATCAAACCACATACAATCCGTTGATGGATCATCATTTAATCCTGGTTGTGACAAAAGTGCTTTCACTTCATCTCTTAAATCCTGTGGCAATGCTTCAACTTCATGTGGCTTAATAGGCAATCGAGAAGCTGCAATACAACACGCACCACAATTTTCACACGAATCAACGGATAACACAGAAGGTGAATTCATAGGAAGCGCAGTTTATAAATGTCATCTTCAAAAGAAAGCAATATGTCTACATATTTGTATATTTCTCTCGATACCACTCCACCGTCTTTTTGAGCCCTTCATCAAAAGAAACTTTTGGTGCCCAGCCAAGCGCTTTTGTACTTGAGGAATCTAAAGCATAACGCCAGTCATGACCCAGACGATCTTCTACAAAGGAAATGAGATCATGCGATTTCCCGAGTGCCTGGAGCACCGCTTTTGCAGTGTCGATATTTTCGCGTTCCTGATCTGCACTGATGAGGTAGATTGCTCCGTCTTTCCCTTTCTGGAGCACCGCTTCCGTTGCATCGGTGTGATCGGTAACATAGAGCCAGTCACGCTTCTGCTTGCCTTTTCCATACACTGGAATCGGCTGATTTTTGAGCGCATGACGCACAACGGTCGGTATGAATTTTTCATCAGCCTGATGCGGACCGTAATTATTGGTGCACCGCGTAATGCGCGCACGGATTCCATAGGTGTGCACCGCTGCAAGGATGAGGAGGTCACCCGCAGCTTTAGAGGCGGAATACGGATTTCCCGGCTGAAGAGGTGACTCTGGACTGCATGGCGACGCATCATCACTCAGACCGCCGTAAACCTCGTCAGTCGAAACATGCAGAAGGAGAACCTGCGGATGCACTTTGCAGACTTCTATCAGACTCTGCACTCCCAAAACATTGGTGTGAAGAAAAGGAGCAACATCATCGATGCTATTATCCACGTGTGTTTCTGCTGCAAAATCGATAATTGCCTCAATCTCGTGTTCTTCTACCAAACGAGCAACGAGCAACGAGTCAGCAATATCCCCTTCTACGAAGGTAATCTTCTCTAGAACAGGATCGAGAAACGTTTTGTCTGCCGCATACGTCAGTTTATCCAGAACAACCACATGATCTTCCGGATGTTGCTCTCTGTGCCGCAGAGCAAAATGCGAACCAATGAAGCCAGCTGCACCAGTGATGAGGAGGTTCATAGCGTTGTACGCGTCAAAGACAGAAAAAAAGGAAAGACGATTTCTGAGAATCTATGCTAGCAGAAAAACAATATTTGAAGGGAAAATGTGGAACGAAAACTTGTAGCTTTTGGCATTTAGCTCTAGTCTAGAGCGCTGTTTATTCTGGCTATCAATTTCGATTATGAAAGGTGTTCTTATCTGCGGCGGCACAGGATCCCGTTTGCGCCCACTGACGGATATTCTGAACAAGAGCTTGCTACCGGTATACCATCAGCCACTCATTCTCTATCCGCTCCAGGTGCTCCTTGATGCGAATATTAAGGAAATCGCCGTGGTAACCGGAACGGAACATATGGATCAAATGACGGCATTTTTGGGTTCGGGATCACGATTCAACTGCGAGTTTTCCTACAAAGTACAAGAGAAGCCCGGTGGAATTGCTCAGGCTCTGGGACTTGCGGAAGATTTTATAGAAGGCGACTCTGTCTGCGCAATTTTGGGGGACAACATTTTCTTTGACGATCTTTCTTCATCTATCCAGAACTTTGATACCGGAGGCCATATCTTCCTAAAAGAAGTGGATGATCCCGAACGGTTTGGCGTAGTGGAAATTGAGGGCGACCACGTCGTTTCCATTGAAGAGAAACCTCAAAATCCAAAGAGCAACTTCGCCCACACCGGCTGCTATCTTTATGACAACCGGTGTTTTGAAGTGATACGCAACCTACAGCCTTCGCTACGTGGCGAACTGGAAATCTCTGATGTATCACAGTGGTACTTGAAACAGGGAGAAATCAAAGCAACCATCCTGCAGGACAAATGGATTGACGCAGGAACGTTCGAGAGTTTGTTCAAAGCCGCGGAAGCAGTGCGCACACGCAGGCTCTACGCAATGAAAAAGGCAAAACTAGCCGCAAAACATGCTGTAGAAACACCTGTATAAAAAAACTCCCAGGCGTGCAAAGACGCCTGAGAGCAAGAAATTTGCCGTTCACTCCCTCCGTTTATTGTAGCAGTCCGGGGTGATGCAGGAGGATTTGCGCGATACACGTCGCAGTGTACGCACAATAGCATGTGCCATCGGCCTGCATCTGCTTGACCTGCTCCAACGAGAAGAACTGGAGTTTCCCTAGAATAACTTCCAACGGATCTGCAGGGTGGCAACCCCGCCGACTCAGATCGATCTCCCCGAAGGAAAGATACGTCAGGTGTGGGGAAAACGCGGTGTTATCGCAGCAAGGATAGAGCGCATGCTGACGCACCATGCAACCACCCGTCTCGGCTTCCACTTCCGCACAAGCAGTCTCTTCCACGCTGGTGTTCGGGATCCGAAACCCGCGCGGAGCCTCCCACGACACACGACCGATATTGTCGAGAGAGAAATCCGGGAACTCCTTCTCATATAGGCCCATGTCGCGCGCTTGGGGACGGTATTGCTGGATCAATCCAATCTTACCGTCAGCGACCGGCAGAAACACTGCTCCTGGCTTTTCCGCCCGGAGTATCTGGTCGTAGAGAAATTTGCCATCCGGCGCCTTCCAATAGACCCAACGCACGGCCACACCGAGCTTGGGTTGACCAATGATCAACGAGTCGGCATAGCCGCGTCTCCAACCGGGCGAGGCATCCAGTTGAAATGCCACATGCTCATTAAACGCGAACAAACCAGGAACACTTGAACTTGGGGTTTCCATGACGCAGAACCTCCGTCTAAGAAAGAACTAAGGGAATTGTGAACGAACGAATGCCACAAGGAGAATTGTGAATAAATGAATATCACAAAATGTGGCACAAGTTTAATCTTAAACATATACTTATATTTTGTCAATTCTCATACAACTTTGCATACGTAAGCGCTATTACGCTCCAATCGTACTTCTGTGCATTCCTCTGCCACGCCTGAGTAAACCGCGTGTGCAAATCCGGACTATTCAAAATAAATGTGAGTGCATTCGCAAGAGTATGTGGATCGTCCGGTGGTACTAAATGGCCGGTGACTTCATGCTCCACAACATCAGGAATTCCACCAACTTTTGCAGCAACAACGATACAGCCAGCCGCCTGTGCTTCCAGGAACACATTTCCCAGCGCTTCACTGCGTGAGACGCCGCAGAAGATCTCTGCCTGCGCATATTCGTCATACACCTGCGGCGCAGGGATATATCCGGTAAAGGTGACACGATCCGCAATACCAAGCTTTTTGGACAGATGTTCCAGACGTGAGCGTTCAGATCCTTCACCGACAATACGCAGTGACAACTTCGGGGAAGAAATCTGCGCAAACGCTTTCAGCAGTGTATCCACCCCCTTCATCGGCTCAAGTCTGCCAACAAAGAGGATACACCCGGACACTTTGGTGCACCGTTTTGTTGCCTCGGTAATCTCTTTGAGCTGGATCCCGTTGGGGATGCGCGGAATGTCATCGTTCCTCCACTGCCGGGCCGCCTGTTGGAGTACGGAGCTGATTGCTGTCACACAATCGGGTGAACGCACAATGAGTTTTTTAAGAAAGCTTCTGTTCGTCGTCTGCAATGTCAGCATGCGCTTCGCAGAGGGGCTCGTCCAATTGCAGAAAACCAATGCAAGCCCTGCAAAAGTTTCCAGGACTGCATGGATAATATCCGGCTTGAGTTTGCGTACCGCCAATGGAGCCAAGAATGGGAACAACCATTTATCGAACTTCACTCCCAGACCCACGCGTACAACAGGCACTTTCCCCTGCAACATATCGCGCTTTGGCAGACTGCGCCGCATTCTGGCAGTCACAATGGTGAAGTCATATTGATCACAGAGCGCAAGCGGCACCTCTTCCGCGCAAGCCTCGGCCCCACTGCGCAGCGGAGAGAGGAAAGCCGAGAGGATGATAATGCGTTGTTTCATGCAAAAATCATTGTACATTTTCTTGCTCTGAACTTGTCGAACGGGTCATTTTACATTTTTCATTTTCCCGCTGCAGATATTCCTGAAACAAACCTTGATATTGTTTTTCCACCCGCCTCCAATCGAACGTTTCTTCGATGCGCTTGCGTGCAGCTTTTCCGAGCGCTCTCCGTTTTTCTGTATCTTCAACAAGCCGACGGAGATGTGCTTTTAAAGCTTCGCGATCACCCGGCGGATAGAGGAATCCGGAGACGCCATTTTGGATAAGGAACCGGTTGCCACCAACTTCCGTTGCGATACACGCGCAACCACTCGCCATGGCCTCCATAAGTGCATTGGAAAGCCCCTCGCTATAACTCGGAAGAACGAAGATATCTGTATCACGAAGAATCGCATCCACATCATCACGCAATCCAAGAAACTTCGCCTTGTCTTCATATTGAGCCAGAAGTGGATGACATTCTCTGTACCAGCCGACTACTTGGATGGTGAGCTCCGGAACTTCTTGCTTGAGCTCTGTTGAAGCGGCTAAGAAGTCATCCACTCCTTTCACTGATTCAAGCCGTCCAATGTACGTAACCACCATTGATGTATCGGGTGTTTCGAATTTCGAATTTCGAATTTCGAATTTCGAAACGTCTATTCCTGTAGGAATCACCTGTGTCTTCTTTGTAATACCCAAACGTTTGAGGATTTTTGGAGCTTGTGGATGGAAGGTAATGACTCGCCATGCACTCAGTAAAATGAGCCACCCTAACGTCCACGCATAGATAGCGGCACATATGCGGGGAATCCATCCCCGTGGCCACCATGTGATCCCAACGAGCGCATCCGTGAGAACAATGACGCGTTTTCCTGTAAGACGCAGAACAAGAACAGAAAGCGATGTCCAGAAGAGGAGCTTATTTGCAACGATAACATCTGGCTTCTCCTTTTGAATAAGCTTGCGCACGTATCCTGTGAATCCAAATGCAATGCCATAGTTCCACGGATCCGGGAAAAAGAAATCGTGCATGCGATGAATCTCCAAAGTCTTGGAGACCTTCTCAACTGCAACACGCGGTGAACATTTTCCATTCAAGGTTCCCATACACGCAACGACGACGCGGTATCCCAACCGCTGCCAGAGTTCGGCAAGTTTGACCGAACTCACCATCCAGCGATGCTCTTCCTTCCAATAAGGACTGATGAGGAGAATGGTTTCCATCAGGGGAATGGTAGAGGAAAATGGCAAATGGAAAACCACAAATGACCTGTTTCTTCATGATGTGCCACTGACAATTTGCCATGGGTTATTTTTCATGATTCTTCATCAGCATCGTTATCCGCATTTTTTAGCGTAAGTTTCCGAACAATCCGTGTCTGCCGCTGCTCGAGTGCCTCCAGACGCATCACTATGTAGAAGACGATGAAGAACAGAATACCGAAGAAGGTAATGAACACGGCATTTTCACGATTCTTGATGCCCGTTACCGCCGTAAGATACATCGTCACCTGCGGGAAGAGTGCAATAGCGGCAATGAAGCCCCAGAAGACCGTCCAGAGCATGGCCTCCCAAATGGTTTTCTTGTGGCGGAAAACAAGGCTCCATGCGTAGGCAATCGCAACGAAGCAAATAAGGGGAACAACAAGTTGGTACGGGGTAAGAATCATCGCAGGAAGGAGCGTAGCAGAATTTTCAGCGCAGTTCGAATGCCGCCGGCAAAGGATTGGCCTTTTGCAAGCGTGTACTCAGAATAGAGTACTTTTGTCGGTACTTGTACAATCCGCCATTTGTGCTGTACGGATTCCCGTACGATCTCTGTGCAGAACTCAAACCCACTCATTTTCAGATCAAGCTGATGCATAGCTTTAGAACCAAATGCCTTGAATCCGCACTGGCTATCTGCAACCCATCGACCTGTGGCACAGAACGTGATGATGTTCCCCACGCCATTGGCAATGCGACGAATGAAAGGAATTCGATTACGCTGACCGAATCGATTTGCAAAGACTACATCGGCGCTGCGCTCTTTGAGCGGAGTAACGAGTAACAGAATGTCTTCGGGGTTGTGCTGCCCATCAGCATCCAGCGTTACAATGACATCAGGGTTATTTTTTCGCGCTGCTTCGATTCCGGTCATCGTGGCAGCACCTGCACCGCAGTTCTCAATGTGACGAATGACATGCGCACCCGCAGCGCGTGCTTGCTCAGCTGTCTGATCTTCGGAACCATCATCGACAACGATAATTGTCTGAACATAGGGCTGAGCCGCACGGACAACGTCCGCAATGCGCTGCTCTTCATTGAATGCCGGAATGACTGCAGTAATACGCATGATCAGGGAATGAGAGCAAAGGCGACCCCCGCATTCGTGTCGCTGATGAGAACTTGTAATCCGCTTTCCGGATCGTTCACATACTCCACAAATCGGTTCACCTTCTGATGAAGAGACCCTTCGGAATTTTTTTCAATGGTTGCCGTATTCGTATCAAAGATAATGCTATTGAATCCAAGAGCCTTCAAACGTTGTGTGGTGAGAGCTGCATCGCCTTCCTGGTAAATACAACTGAAGAAGTCCAGTTGATGATCCGCATTACCGATCACTTCCAGATTGCGCGGAATGAAATACGTAATGAACGTTCCTATCCTGTACATATACGGGCGATCGGGGTATTCCTGTTTGCGTGCCAGTGCAATTTCCGCAATATCATTGTAGTAGGGAACGGTACGCTCAATCATGACCGCAGCTGAAGATTTGCCCATGGGATACTCAAGCAGATTGCGCTGCCCATCGAACTGCCAGAGACGCATGCCAAAAACAATGATCAGAGAAATACTAAATAATATTCCAGCAATAGCACGATTTGGCACATCCGGCACCTTTGCCATCAGCACCTCTAGTAACACCACTAGACCGAGCATAGTACCCAAGCCATACCATGGCACACCATTCGCCATGAATACCCATTCAGCCAACATAAGAACAGTACACAAAAAGAGCCATCGCACCTGGCGGTTGCCACGCATCCAGAAAAATGGGAGGAGCAACAGAAGAGGGAACAACAGTAATGCCGGGCTAAGCGTAACGTAATACCCCACACTATCCAGACTCATAACAGAACGCCACGGGAGAGTGAGGTAATGCTTGAACCCTGTATTAAACCCCCAGTACCGATCAAGCTCCTCAGTACCAGCAGTGGCAATACAGGCCGGATTAGAACGATCAACAACAAGCTCCTGCGGAAGAAATCTGGCAACTTTTGCTCGCTTCATTGCTTTAACGGACTGCTGTTCCTTAAGGGACGCTTCGTCAATATACAAAAACGGACTGATATCATTGGGAGCTTTCAGTTCCACCAGGCTTGGCATGGTGCCATTCTGCATGTACTGGAGAATGTTGTTATGCACCAGCCACGGACTCACGGATGCCAAAAAGGAAATACTAAAGAGCCCCGTTGCCAGAACGGTACGCTGTACTCGTGAACGGTATTTCCATGCCACAATACCCAGTGCAACAAAGCCTACAATAAGACAAACAGCTAGAACTAAACCGGGGGATAAAGAAGATCCCTCCCCAAAAATACGCTCGATGGTTTTGGCAAAATCCAAACCCTTCCACATAAACAAGCCCAACACTAAAAACAATACACCAATAAATGCAGACCAATGCAACAGTACGCCGATAATCGCAACGCCCAGCGGAACAAGCGCCATAATGGCTGTTGGCTTGAATGCAAAAGCAAACCCGCCCAAAACACCGGCTGCAACAACCCACGCAAGGCCTTTCCATTTTTCCCATTGCTGTTCCTCTGTCTTAAAGAGATACAGGAATACACACAACGCACTGAGAGCGGAAAGAGTGAAGACTGCATTATCAATCTTCATATCCGCAAACGAGAAGTGTCCGACTACAGGCATCGAGTAGTACAACAAGGCAGCAAGTACCCCTCGCCCCTTACCAAAGAGCGCCCGTGTAAAAACGAAAACCGAAGCTGTGGCTAGCAAACCGGCCATCCAGTTGATTTCCATTGCAATCGTTGCACTGAAATATCGTTGAAAACCGAAGAGTAAGTATCCCAGTGACGAAATGTACTCCCACATAAACGTGGCCATGGAGAAGATAAACTCTCCATAACTCACCAATAAACGCGGACGATTCAAATAACTCCCCAGATCATCCCATCCAATAGGAAAAGGTCTTACCACTGTCAGAAAATTATAAGCAAGCAAACTCACCAGAAGCCACATCAAAAGAATCGTCGGGTCATACCACTGTCGATTGATCTCACAATCAGACTCTATAAAAGAGTGAAGCCAATAACGCAGATGCTGCCACCCGATAATCGGTATAGCGATCATCAATCCCCATCCGACCCACATGTTGTAGAGCGGCAGACCGATATGCTTGCTTATAACGGCAATCGTCCAGAGCACCGCAACAAAGAAGCATGTTCCCAGCCCGCTGCTAATCACGGCTTCCAGGAGTACTCCATCGGGTTTCAGCTTCAACCAAGAAAGCACCATACGTCCTGCGATTAGAAGTTCCACCAGAATGAGAAATGTGACGAAAAGAGGAGGAAAAACGCGTGCAAAGAAGGACTTCTGTACACAGAGAGATTTCATCTCATACGCATTCGCGCCATTGGGTAATTTCCCCGTATATGTCAGGCATCCATTGTCCTTGAGTGTATTAAAATTTTCTATGAGCACCTGGAGTCCCTCTTCACTGGTTCCCTTGTAGATTGCTGCCGTCGGCTCAATCAGCCGACGCGGTGATACGCCATCGCTTGAAACAGCAGCAAAGGTTGTAAGAAAAAGCCAAACGGAACCCGTGAAGATAAGAAGAATGTGCCATGGGCGCAGGCGTAGGCCGAACGCCAATGCGCCCGTACGCACAGCGTGCAAACCAACAACCACTGCAAAAAGAATGGCGCTGATAATTGCATATCCAAGAAACGGCGCTGCACGCAGGAAAGAATTCTGCAGAAATGGTACAAACGCATACACGCCGCGGCAGATGAATGCTCCGGGGTTACAGAGAGTATCTAGTGTTCCCACCGCTGTTTGTGATAACAAGACCTGATCGTGATACGGAACACCAAGGTAATACACTACGGTAAAGCCTCCCCAGAGGAGAAGTGTAAGGAAAAGCGTAATGGAAAGCGTTTGAATGGTTTTTGGCTGCATGAAAAAAGGAGGAATCCGTGGGTAGCGTAGCAGAGAATATGCCAGAATCTATCAGAGAACTGGTATTCTTGCACCCCGATGCCCATCTCTGGCTCCACTATCCGGCGGGACTTCCCCATCTTCTGCAATAAAATGCAGCAGCCGCTCATCTACTGCGATAGCGCCGCAACTGCGCAGAAGCCGCAATGCGTACTGGATGCAATGGATCAGTTCTATACCAGAGCGAATGCAAACATCCACCGCGGCATGCATCCTCTGGCAGAGAGAGCTACAGAACTATACGAAGAAGCGCGCGGGACTGTGCGCAAGTTCCTTCGTGCAAAGCATGAAAGCGAAATTATTTTCACAAAAAGCGCAACCGAAGGTATGAATCTGATTGCACAGAGTTGGGGCAGGCAAAACCTCGCAGAAGGCGACACTGTGGTGCTTTCTATTTTGGAACACCATAGCAACATCGTGCCGTGGCTTCAGTTAAAGGAAGAAAAAGGCATCAACATTGAATGGATTGGCCTCATGGAAGACGGCAGTTTGGATCTTGCGCAGTATCACGATCTTCTGGAACAACACACCGTAAAGCTGGTAAGCATTACGGGGTTGAGCAATGTAACAGGCGTGCGTATTCCACTCGCAGATATCATTAAAGATGCACATGCGAGTGGAGCGAAAGTTGCTATCGATGCAGCGCAGCTCATCGTACATCACCCGGTAGACGTGCAGGATTTAGACTGTGATTTCCTGGTGTTCTCCGGACACAAACTCTATGGCCCAACAGGAATCGGCGTGCTTTTTGGCAAGAAAGATTATCTGGAATCCATGCCACCATTTTTGGGTGGAGGAGGAATGATACAAGAGGTGCATTGTGATTACTTCTCTTCGAAGGAACTCCCTGCAAAATTTGAGGCGGGCACTCCTCCTATTGCTGAAGCGATTGGTTTGGCCGCAGCAATACAATGGCTTGCTCAATTTTCATGGAAAGAGATTGAAGCGTATGAAAGTTCGCTCATTTCCTCTGCTCTCCCCGCATTACAATCCGTGAAAGGACTCACAACTCTAGGACCTCAGCACGCTGAAAAAATCTCCGGGTGCATAAGCTTTACCGTAGAAGGTGTACATCCTCACGACCTTACGGACATTCTGGGGCAACAGAATATTTGCCTTCGTGCCGGCCATCATTGCGCACAGCCTCTGCATGAGCATTACAACGTTTCTGCAAGTACCCGCCTCTCTTTTGCCCTCTATAACATGCTGGAGGAAATAGCAGTGCTCATCGAAGCAATTGAGAAAGCGAAAGCCATATTCCTTTCCTAACCCTAGCCCTCTTGCCCACCGTAGCCTTGGCGAAGGTGGGAACCCTTCTCCCTAGTATTCCCCTGCCCACCGAAGCGTAACGCGCGTAGGTGGGAGTCCCCAATCCCCAATGGATCTCTACGCAGAAAATATTCTGGAGCACTACAAGAATCCTCTGCATCGCGGATGTATGGCACACTCTTCTGTAACCCGCACGGAGAACAATCCAAGTTGTGGGGATAGCATCATTCTTTCGCTGCAAATAAAAGAGGATGTCATTACACAGGTACGATGGGATGGCGAAGGATGCGCCGTCAGCATGGCAGCGATGTCCATGCTCTCGGAAAAACTTGCCGGGATGTCCGTGCAGGAAGCACAAACTCTCAATGCACAGGATATTGTCAAACTTTTGCGCGTGCCCATCAGTGCCCGCCGCATGAAATGTGCACTACTCTGTCTACACTCACTCAAGAATGCTCTCCATGCACAAAGGAAAGAACCGGCACAAAGTTGGACGGAGACTATTGGACAAAATAACGGCAGTAATGAAAAATGAATAGTGAAGAATGAATAATGTCTAATCTATCCTCATCTGAAATTATTCATTTTGCATTTTTCATTCCGACGCCACCCTAGCTTCCACCTACGCCCCGCGTACGCGGGGGCTACGGCGTGGTAGAGTACTCCATCGTTAGCCGCCCTAGCTCAGTGGTAGAGCACCTCCATGGTAAGGAGGGGGTCACGAGTTCAAATCTCGTGGGCGGCTCCACGTAAAAGCGCGCAAGCGATTTTACGTGTCACGTGGCCGCGAAGCGGCTTTACGTGACATTAGGCGCGCTCACGTGGCACCGCCGTGGTGAACCCGTAACGACTAAAAGGGGGCCACGGCGTAATTCGAATGAAATGAGAATAAAGCCGGGCATTTGGATGATAGGTTAAATATCCTTTACATTAGGAATAAGTTCTAGCAAGATGCGAAGTCTGCTTTCTAGCAAAATTATCATGGATCACCGAGCATTTTGTACCCGCAAAGGACAGGTGTGTGCCTACTCTTCTAAAGAAGGTTGCTACAACAGCCTGATTCAGGGCTCAGGCGGTTTAGAACTAGTCCTTTTAAATCAAAGATGTACACACGCAAAAGTGGAAAAATCATTTGGAACAATGACTCCGGCAGGCTTTCTGCCTGATGATAAGGATCCTACTGGAAACGGTAGAATTCTAGATGTATTTCTTAGAAAATTAGGAATATACCCATAGATCAGAAACTACAGAATTGTCAGAGAAAACCTTGACGATACGCCCTTGTGCCCCGTAACCTTGGCACTCGCGATTCCCCTGCCGCATGTGTTGTAGGGTTTTACCCACGAATCGTTATGCCAACGCTCACCCCATCAACGGAAGACGCCCTCATCTATGAGTGTGCAGTACTCTATCCTTATCCTCTCTCCCAAAAGGAGGAGCAGGAGATTATAAAAGAGGTGGAAAAGATTTTTGAAGATGCGGGGGGTAAGCAGATTGCAAAAGATTCCTGGGGCCGCCGAGGTCTTGCATATGCTATCAAAGGCTACACAGAAGGCTGTTACATGATCCTCTACTACGAGCTGGCCCCTGCCAAAGTGCAAGAAATTGATGAGGCCCTGCGTATTTTACGTGGAGTGTTGCGCCATCTGATCATTAAGCCACCAAAGGGGTATGAAGTAGTGGAATATTCGGAGAAATATGAAGCATGGAGGAAAGAACGCTCCACAGAGGCAGAGCGTCGCAAAGAGGAACGTGAACAGGAGCTTCAGCACCGTGTTGCAGAGAAGGCGAAGCGTCAGGCAAAACGTGCTCAGGAGGAAAAGAAGACCACAGCGGCAGAGGTAAAGAAGCCAATGGAGGAAAAGAAGCTCACAGAGCAATTGGAAAAAATTATTTCTGAAGATGAATTCGATCTCTAAAGGCCTTTTGCCACCATTATTCCACTCCTTATGAAGAAAAACTCCTCACAGCAACGCCAGAATACTCCACCCACAAAAAAGCGGTGCTCCTTCTGCGAAAAAGAAGCAAAATATATTGATTACAAAGATTATCCTTTGCTGAAACCTTATACCGATTATTTTGCGAACATTCGGCAGCGATACTACACCGGCATGTGCCTGAAGCATCAGAAAATGCTCAAGCAGGCTGTTGAGCGTGCACGCTTCATGGGAATGCTGGCCTATAGGAAATAATGTTGCTAGTTACTAGTTTCTCGTTACTTTGTTCATGAACTAGCAACGAGGAACGAATGTTCGATATACTCCAGCCAACGTTCCCCGCTCTCGCATGTCCGGACACAGCAAATGGGCAAGTATCAAACATAAGAAAGGTGCTACTGATGCAAAGCGCGGCAAAATTTTTACGCGTCACGCAAAACTCATAGAGATTGCAGCACGAGAAGGAGGTAGTGGCGATCCCAGTATGAATCCGCGACTCGTAACGGCAATTGAGAGTGCCAAAGCTGATAATGTTCCTAATGCGAATATTGACCGAGCGATCAAGAAAGGATCAGGAGAGCTCAAGGGCGAACAAACTGTTGCTGTAATTTATGAGGCCTACGGCCCGGGTGGCGCCGCCTGTATTATTGAATGCCTGACGGATAATAAGAATCGTACATTGGCAAACGTTCGTGCAACGGTGGAAAAACGTGGTGGTAAATGGGCAGAGAGCGGATCGGTCATGTTCCTCTTTGACCGTAAGGGCGTTGTCATTGCACGAGGATCTCTGCAAGAAGAAACCGAGCTTGCACTCATAGACATGGGTGCGGAAGATATCGAAATCACCGATGATGTGATTTCGGTAACCACGGAGGCAAAACAATGCGCTAAGGTACGAGATGTACTCAAGAATGCCCAAATGGCGATAGAGGAAGCCGGCCTCAAGTACATTGCCAAGCAGGAAGTGAACTATGCCGATCTTGATTCCGGCCGAAAGCTCATGGAGTTTATCGAGAGTATCGAAGATGACGATGACGTTTCCGAAGTGCACACGAATGCGAACATTGCCGAGGAAATTGCAAAAAAGCTCTGATTTGTAGAAAAGGATTTACTGAACCTCCAGCGTTCGCACTTCCCATTCTTTTTCTTCGCGGTTGCGATTCTGCGTGATGAGGTGGAATGTAAAAATACCGGGCCGCTTAGAGCTCCATGGTCGTACATACCTGCCCTTGCCACTGGATATTTCCAGGAGAACTTCTTCCTGATCGGTATCTTGAGAGCGCACCACAACCTGCAGAAGTTCCATATCTCCCGAGCCGATTTGCGGTGTCTCTACAGCAACATCCACGGTGTAATCCTTGCGCAGACTTGTTTGCGCAGGAGTGGGTGAAATGAATGTTGGTTGCAATACATCCGCACCGGAAACAGGCACCGTCACATCGCCAACAATAAGACGCACATTATCCTCTGCCTTGTTCTTTGCCAGATCTTCCGCAACGGCACGCAGCTCATAGATGCCATCAGGCAGATCAGCATCATATGTCATAGTGAAAGGTTCTTTGGGTTTAGTGCTCAGCAGGGTATCGCCAAGGAAAAACTGAACATATTTGATTCCTCCATCGG
>JBAYNS010000012.1:0-19595 GCA_041678625.1 Candidatus Peribacteraceae bacterium | reverse complement strand
ATGAGGCTCAGCATACCTTGTGTAAAAGTTCTGAATCCAGGAAGCCAACGACCAACAAAAAGACTCTTCATATTCCTTTAAGCGTAGCAAATGAAAAGTCCAGAATGTATCGCAGTTTATTCACTTCTTGTCGCATAAGAAAAAAAGATGGGGGATGCATTCGTCAATGCACCCCCACATTTGCGTTTGGATATTTCTGTCAGGCTTTTGGCAATAATCTTTTCAGTTCCTCTGTAAGAATCGTAAACCCGTTTTGGCTGAGGATGGATTCCGGATGGAACTGAAAGCTAGAGAAATGCTCTCCGCGTAGCGCATAGATCTCTCCTGTTGATTCGTCAAAAGAAGCATCAACGCCATCAACGCTTCTCGCATTGATCGCTGCGAACGTGTTGTAGAACCCGACATCTTCTTGTCTTCCAAAAAAATTGATCGGCTTCTGCATGCCCTGAGAAGGCTCCTCCTTCTTTATGATTTCAAACCCAAGCTGCCTGCATACATCCTGGTGCCCCAGGCAGACAGAGAGGAACGTGCGATCATTCTCCCGCAGAGCAGCTGTGGTCTTTGCCAGAATCTGCATCTTTTCATCCTCTTCATTGAGCGGATTCCCGGGGCCCGGCCCTACAATCACCACATCAGCATTATCTTCAGCTTCATCAAAATCCTTGTACGAAACAACGTTTGCCTGTGCTCCTGCAGCTTCGATCATATGGCGGAGCATGTGGCTGAAACCATCCTCATTGTCGATAATAGTAATGGTTTTGCCCTGCAGTTCGGGAACGGTGTTATCGACGTATTCCTGATCTTCAAAAAGGAAACGGTTTAACCGTTCATTGCGCTCGGCAAGAATGCGTTCAATCTCTTCATCCATAATGGATGGTAACTGCGGATGAGGCACTTCAGAAGCAGAATCGGCAAGAGCACTCATAACGGATGCAGCCTTGGATCTGCGCTCCTTGGCTTCATCCTCGGGTTTGGAATCTCGCACGATGGAAGCGCCAACGCGTATCACCGTTCGTCCATTGGGCATAATTGCCATACTGCGAATCATGATTGTGCTATCCAGGCACTCATCACCATCCTCTCCAAAATACGTGATAAAGAACTCTCCCGCATAATATTCGCGCGGATCCCGTTCATTCTCATTGATAATACGGCATGCACTTTTCATTGGAGATCCTGTGACAGTAGGCGCGTGCATAGAGGCTCGCAGTTGTTGCAATGGATCTGTGTCCGAGTGTCCTTCCAGTACATATTCAGTATGTACCAGATGAGACATTTCTTTGAGCAGAGGGCCAATAATACGACCTCCCTTCTCACTCATAACTGCCATCTGCTTGAGTTCTTCATCCATACACATGAAGAGCTCATTAATCTCTTTAGGGTCGCGCAAGAATTTAATGAAATCCTCTCTATCAATTTTGCCATCCTCTTTACGATATGTGCCACTAATAGGATTCAGTGCGACAATTCCTCCTGCAACAGTAACATTGCGTTCCGGAGATGCTCCAATGTGATAGCGTTCTCCGTCAAAGAAAAAGAATGTCATGTATGCCCCAAACTCATCCCTGAGTATTCTCTTAAAAATGTTCAATGCTTTAAGAGGGGACATCTCCACAATATTCCCAATAGCATTGGAAGAAACGACGACATTGCACGCATTTCCTTCGCCGATTTCCTCCTCAATAACTTTGCGAACAGCCGCTGCATACTCTTCGTCCGAATCCTCAAAATCACATCCATTTTCCGTTTTAATCGGTTCGTTCGGTATGGCCACGAACAGATCGCCAATCTCAACGCGCGTCTGCTCCATCACCTGCATGCACCGAATCTCTGCATCATCTTCTTTTGCCTCGTATCCCAGTTCCCGAATTTGAGAAAAGGGGATGACGCCAACCGTGTCACAGAGAACATCCTCTCCTCTGGAGAGACACGTGCGTCTGGGAATATCTTCGACGCGGTCGCAGGAGATTACGGGGCCGGAGAGCATGTATGCCTCATTCTTATAGTGCCCCTGTACGATGGCAAAAGGGGATTCTTTGTCACAAAACTCCGCAATCATTGCCGAAGATTTAACATTTGATTCATTCATGATAAAAATGTGAAATAAAATAAAAAACCCTCGCTATACAGCAGAGGGCGTAAGAGATAAATCTATAGGCTATCGCCAGCTGTACAGCGGGTTTTCATGGAGCAGCCACCACATGTTCCTGTGATTGCGGATGATATTATGCACCGGTACATCATTACATAACCACAAGAGCAGGTCAAGAAAAAAGCAGCCACCTGGCTGCTGTTTTTTCTGCATGTATCCAATGCTTAACGCGGTCCCGCGATTGTTCTCTGGCGCAGTAATTCAAAGAGCGCCGGACGCGCCTGCTCATGTACGCTGCGGATTTCATTCATCAGCGTTTCATATAAACCATTATTATCACTGGGATTTTCCGCATCGCGTATATGTTGCGCGACGTCCTCCGGCGTCAGGATTAAAACGAACTCATCGCACGGAGTATCCGAAGACATATCAAGACTGTGCATAAAAGAAACAGGGGAAAGAATAGGTTTAAGAACTACTTTCTGATTATAGAAAGTATTCCCCAGACGCGTGCGCATTGCAAATTCCAAGGGGAAATGAAAGTGGATCACCGCAAATTCAGCGCAAGAATAAGCGCAAAAGTTAGGACAGGCGTTCTCTGTGCATGTTAGAGCCCCCACACAGCAGACCATCCTCTTGCAGAAAGAGTATTCTACAATATAATTTGTATTATGGAAGTACGTGAGAATGTTGCATACAAAGGCAGCGAATTCGCTTTCCAAACCGTCGATGGCAGAAAACAGCTGATGCATATCACGCAGTGGGATCGATTGGGCGAGGGGAACTTCGGTGAAATTTTCGCGGTGACGCTCGCCGTGCGCGAAGAATTGCACGGCATTCTGCACGATGCTGGATCTATTGAACGCGCTCTGAAAGTCTTCCACATCCCAGAGAATGCGCGCCATGCCGTTGAAAAACATGATTTTTTGCGCCGCTATAATTTCCCCCTCTTCGAGGAATATCGGGAAGACGCAGGCAACCGGGGCTGCGTGCTTATGCCCAATGGCAACCGTGACGGCCGTGTGGTCGTTTCCTGGAATAGAGACAGCAGCGCATACGAGACGCTCAAAGCGCAGCAACCACTCTCCTCTGCGGATATCCGGCAGACGCAGGCATCCCTTTTCCCTTATGTGCACAGCGCAACGGTGTTCGGATTCTATGTCCCTGCATCTGCATATTTCTTCAATATCCCCTCAACGCCAACTCCACACACGGATATCCGTGTCAGCTTCGATGATACGGATGAAGTGGATCCCTGTTTCCGCGGAAGAGATCTGGCAGCATTCAACGTACGCGGCGCACAGGAAGCGCTTCTGGCGCTCTGTGCATGCAGCGTCAGGAGTACAGAGCAAGACGCAGCTGCATCAGCTATTCAGAAAACCTGCACACAATGGCAGGAGGAACTTACCCGGGAAATGGAGAGAGTGCTGGATTGCTGAGAACAGCATAGGGAGCGAATAACTCGAAAAGATGTATTCCTCTCAGGCTCTCTGCGCTGCTATGATGTTGCCTCCATGGGGGAGCGCCCCACCTCCGTCCCGCGCTTGCGGGACTACGGACGGGCAAGCAAGCGGTTGAAGCAGTTCATTCTCTCAGAGTTCTATCTCTTCTTGGGGAGTCGCCAAGTGGTAAGGCACCAGGTTCTGGACCTGGCATTCGGGGGTTCGAATCCCTCCTCCCCAGCCAGATTTTTTTGCACTAAGGTTGGGGAAAAACAATTGGTGCTGGTGGATGTTTACTGATCATGTCCCCAACTGCAAAAAGCATCTTAAAAATAGGGGGTAACAGATACGGCATCAAATATAGAAAGACTATCAATGCGATAAACGCAATTATTCTGCTAAGAACATCAGCGACGATTTCTCGGACACCGAGAATTTCTGCAACACGGTGAAGAATACTTTTTTTCATAACCACAGTTGGTAAACGACCAGAGTATAGCAAACTTGAACCACCAGACTAGGAATCTCTAAATTATAGAAAGGAATGCTTCGAAAATCGTCCACTAGCCGCAGCCATTCGTCGTCCCGCAAAGCGAGACTCCTCATGGCAAGCCACCATGTTTACACTGAATAAGATGAAGTGTTCGAACTTGCTTGCACTTGCTTGCACCGAGAAAGCCGAAGGATTCACACATCGGTGCAAACCCATTTGGATTTCATCCTCCCTCGCAATGACGGGGTACCGGCATCTCGATGATTTGCAGAAGCGGGAGTCTGATCGATGAAGGCGGATAGAACTTCGTATGAGCTCTGTGGCCATGCAGGAAAGATTTGATCTTTATCCGAAATCATGCTAATATATACTTGTTTACACCTTTTTCCTTTTCAGCCATGAAACATCCTTTTTCAGGACAAACATCCGAACATGCCCGGCCGGTGTCGGAATTGGATAACGCAAGAGAGGATGCATCCGCACGCCGGGAGGTAGCACTACAGGAAATTACAGCTGCTCTCAGGGTCATCGAGCGCAGAGATACTTGGCGTGAGAAAATAGGTGGATTGCTCGGAGGCGGTGTAATGAAAAGACATAAGTACATGATGCGGTTCCCTTCTCACCACGATGTTCGGATTCATGGTAAGTTGGAAAGGGTTCTGCAAGCTCTACCACCATCTGACCTCACAAATGAGCAGACGCTGAAAGCGGCCACAAAGATAGCCGTTCGTGAAATCAATGCGCTCCGCGACGTACCTGCAGATCAGAGGGAGGAAAGGTTTGAGCAAGCACTGAAGAACATTCGGGAGTCCGCATAGAAGTAGACAATCTAATGATCCCTCACACACACATGAACAATTACGACAAAGAACGCCTTCTCATTTTCTTCGGTGACGAGTCCTCCCCCGATAAACAGCGACCGGACCAAATGCAGCAAGCTGATGCAGCGAAGGAAATCCCACCAGAATTGGTAAGAGAACTAGAGAAATACAAGAAGCAGCTGCGGGATGAAGCTTCACATGCAAAGGCATCCATTCAGTCTCTTGAAACTATGATTGAGGGGGCTCCTGATTCTGTACCCATGCGGGACTATAACAAGGAGCGTGTTTTCAGACAGATGACTGGAATACGTATTATTGAAGAAAGCTCTTCTCCTTCAAAGAATAGCGAATGGAAGAGACAGAAAACGCTGTGGGAAGGGTACCTCTCAAAGGTAACAGAGCTGATGAAATACTACGAGAGACCAGTCAGCGAGATTGCGAGAGAACAGGTAAAAAGCAAAGCGAAGACTGCTCTAAGAATCAGAATACTTGAAATGAATATCGCTCGTTACGATGGAACCGATAGCAAGAAAAAAAAGGCGGCATGGGAGAAAGAGCTAAAAGGTCTTAGACAGCAGCAGCAACCGTATGCTGAGCAGCGTACAGCCCTGAGAAATGAATGGAAAATCCCCCAGAAGGTGTTGTGGGTTTTCGAACCAGACGAGACACAAACTCTTGAGAGGGATCTGGATTTCGGAGTAAAAATCCTGGCAGTGCCCCCCGTGGACATTACAGAGGAATAACGGTGTGCGTGACAGTGCAATTTTCTTCTGAGACGAAGCCGAAGGATCTCTCCTCCCCAGCCAGCCAAAGTACTATCAAAAAAACTCGCGGATCCCAAGGGGACCCGCGAGCAGTGATGACGTTGGACCGGTTATCATCACACTAGAAGTCTTTGGCCTCCGCCTCCGGTTTTACTGGGGCTTTAACCTTTTCTTTGGCGAACGGATCGAACTCCGATTCGTCCAGAGTTTTGGTTGCGTCTGCCTTGCGTGCTTCCTTGCTTAAGATAACGTCGTACTTCGCAAGATCGACGCGGGGGAAACCGTACTTCTTGGCTACCCATGATCCCGACGGAAACGTGTCGGGATCGACCTGCCGCTGGTACTCGCGCAGGAGTTGGAGTTTCCGCGTCTGCACGTTGGCGAACTTTGCATACCCCGCTTCCACGGCACGGATGTACTGCTGTCTGAGCGCCGTATCCATATTGGGGTAGTTCTCGTGCAGGAACAGAGCGACTTGCTTTGCGCCATCAGGTCCATAACGGCCTTCCGTGGCTTTGTGGATGACTTCCAGCATGAACTCATCCTTGGATTTCACCGCGGAGCCCGAGAGCTTAACGCTGCCGGTCATGGCGGAGAGTTCTACGAGCGATTCGTTGTGGAGCGCGTCGAGACTCTTCTCCATACCGACAAACTGGTTTTTCTTGATGATCGGGTACCCGATGTACACCGCCGCCGCGATGAGCGCGAGGACGATCACTGCGGCGATCACCATCTTGAAGGTACCGCCACTCCTTGCGGTGGTGGTGTCGTAGTCGTGTCGTGAGAATTCTTCGAACATGACTCAGGTTCCTTTCAGTAAGATGTTGGTGTCCTCATCATCGAAATCGTTGGTGAGGAAAAAGATCATGAACGGGGTGGTGCACCCCACAGAAAAGACGACGAGGAGAATGCTCGCCCACAGGGGTAAGCGAATCTCGTACTTGAGGTACTCGTATGCGGCCATCGGCTCGCGCTCGTACCCTCCCTGACTCGCAGGTTTCGCAACATGCGATGTCACGATTTCCGCAAACTGTTTTGCGGAGACATCCAGTGTTCCAAGGCTCTCCAGTTCATCACGGAGTGCGATTGGGAACAGTGGTTGTGTGTTCAGGCACAACACGTCCGCGAAGTCGATCTTCGGGTAGTGCGTCGTGCCCACGATGACAATCACGTCGTTCTTGTTGCCGCCGGTCCAGTATCCTTCCAGGGCACCGGCGAAACCACGGTTTCCCGTATGAACGACGTAGACGAGAATGTTGCACTGCTTGGCAGAACCAAGCTGCATCAACTTCTCGTCGAGCAGACGATCCACTTCGCGCACCCAACCAGAGGGAACGCTCGCGCCCGCCACGAGTACGCGGTCGAGTTCGATCGGTCCGTTGGGTCCGCCGTGGATCTCCGGGTACTCACGCAGAAGTTCCTCGTACCCGCTCACCAGGGCGTGCATGCTCTTCATTCGCTCGCTCGCCTTGATGTACGAGACGTACGGATGAGGGCTCACCATGGGCGTCTTGGTGGACGCCTTTCCGTCCCAGGCCGTGGAGTACATGTTGCCGTCTCCCACGGAAACCTGGCCAACGTGACTGAGCAGGTGGAACTTCTCGTTGCCGAATTTCTTCACGTAGTGTTTGTAGTCTCTGCTGGTGCAGTCGACCTTCTGTCTGTGACCATGAAGGACCACAGAAGATAACAGGTACCACTCCGGAGGGTGGTACGTTCGCGTCGTGTGTTCTTTGCCATCCGAGTCGGTGTACGTCGTCTCGGTCGTGTACGCCTCATAGTACTCTCCTCCATGGACATAACCGTTGATGTTCTCAACGGCGTACAAGCCCGTTGACCACCAATATCCCATCATGATGAAGGGGATGGTCATCGGAATACAGAAGAGGAGATATACCAAGTATTCCACCCAGTTCATCTCCTTCTTGTACAACGTCCAGAAGAGTCCCCACCCGGCGACGAGTGCGATGATGAACCATACGGGCGTGTTGGCCCATGTGATCCCCCACAACTTGCCGAACTGGCCGTTGTAGACCATGAAGATCACTGCAAAGATCGCCAGTCCGAGAACAAAAAGACACGCGCGGAATGTCATCTCGTGATCATTCGCGCGGTTGCGGTAGCGCCCGTAAGCACTTCGCATAAAAGACCTCCTTTCTTTTGGATATTCTTGTTGTGATGATAACGTGATCCGGTCCGCACTACACTTATACAAAGAAAGTACACTGCAGACCGGACCTAAGGTCCGGTGGCATCAAAGAACTCCTGCAGCGAATGGTGCAGTGATATATTTTAATATATAATTAAAGAACAGTCAATTAGTCCACTTCGGATCTTAGTATTGGCAGAGGAGGGATGAGAAGTTTATGCTGAGCGAGTCCCGCGAATGCGGGACGAGACGAAGTAAATCCCTCCTCCCCAGCCAGATAAAAGTTACCCACATGCCGTATGAATTGGTTTGGAAACATCATGGATACACTTCTTGTGCTTCTTGCAGGAGTCACGGCGTGGGTTGCCTACAAAGAATTCGTGTTGAAACGGAGACCTTATGTTGTACCAGAAATTGCATTTAAAAAGACAGGTGAAGATGAAGAAGAAAAGTGGTTTTTTAACGCAATCTTAGTTAACAAGGGCACGTACCCTGGTATGGCAAGAATTTCTAAGGCTAGTTTAAAAATTGGTGATGAAGAACATCCCACAAATTTTCACCAAGAGCTCATTCTGGTTCCTTCTGAAAGACAACTTCTGGCTCAGTTAGGACATATCAACGCGAAGGGGCTGAGGAAAATTAGAGGTCATGAGTACCAGATAAATCGCGTAGAAATCAATCTTGAAATAGAGTCCAAATCAATTAACGACAAAGATTATCACTATAAAACCACCTACGATTTCTCAGTTGATGTTAGTGGTGATGAGCCCTCCTTTTCACCTATTAAACAGCATATTGAGTAAATAAATTTAGCTTCTCATCGAAAAAAGAAGGCGAAATCCTTTTTAGTAAAAGCTGCTTCTGTTTGTTCAATCCATTTTTTTGCATTCAAGAAGATCCAAATGCCACTGATCAGCAAACCTCCTATAATCGGCACAGCCAGATAGCGAGCGCTGAAAATATCTTCATCACTCACATGAAAAAAGTAATACTCAATTACAAGTAATGGGACAAAAAAAAGAATGGAGTTAATGACCGTTTGGAATACTCTGTTGGTGATGAAAAGTTTTTTCTCACGTTCAGACATTGTGGACCAGGGTTTCTTTCCGGTTTTGTAGACTTCTCCACATTTTGAGCATTGCAATAACGGCAATCCTAACTTGGAATCTAGACCCAGTCTGCTGTATCCACCAGTAAATGAGTATTTACACTTCCTACAGCAAATATTCGTATACATTCCCACATCTCATATTGAACCAGATAACTTTATAATAATCTACATTTTACCCCGACACACGTGCCATCATTATAAAAAGGACTCCCAAAAACCCCTAAGGAACCGCTACAATTTGCTTCCGGATGTCATGTGCTCATCCAAATTACGAATTTAGAATCATCATGCAAAAGAAGAAAACGTTAATCATAGTTTTTATTGCGATTGCAATGATTATTGCAATTTCCTACTGGTGGAAAGGCATTTGGTTTTACAAAATCCCTTTTATTATAGTTTGTATTGTTGCCGTAGTCACAATTTTGAAATACAAAACTTTAAGAAGGAATATTAATAGTAATGATTTAACTCTAATAAGCGTAATTGTTGCGATATTAATTTTTGTGCTCCAAAGTCTTCAGTCAATTACTTTGACAATAACTGAGATAGAGAAGCACAACGCATACAACTGCGAAATAGCTTCATATTTGGAGGATGCAATAAATTCAGATACTCAAAAAAACCATTCCACTATCAAGAAATCGCGATACTACACTGCTTATTACAAAAGCAATATGAATGTGGCATTTTACAAAAACGATTCATTTTTTAAGGCTATAAATAAAATGGATATCTCAAACGGATTATTAGATGTAGTTTCGGAATTAAGATCTAGAAGTATTGATTCTTTTATAAATTCTGAATTTGAAAATAAAATACCCAATGTAAATTCTTATGATCAGATGATAAAAGGTTTAGAAGATGGAGTGAAGGATCTAACAAAGGATATAAAGCATGTGGTTTGTTTGTAGGCCTACATTAATTCACTGATTTTAGAAAGCGATCTCAAATCATCCACTAAGCCCAGCCATCCCTGCCTACCGGCAGGTAGGCGTCTACGTTCCGCGTACGCGGGCTACGCCGCGATTGGCTGAATCCGTAGGCTAGGCGAAGTCCGCAGACGGAGACGGCTCTTCTCCCCAGCCAAACCCTTCAATCTCCATGTAGAATACCACCATGGGAAATACGGATGCAGAAACGATCGTGCAGAAAATTCTTCAGGAGTTCCCTGATGCATCCTCACGTCCTTCGTCGGAAGAAGTAGAACGGGTGATGCGCCCGTTTGGAGCGCTCTCGTACGAAACATGGCGAGAGATTGACCAGCTGCTGCATGAGCAAGGCGGGATGTACACAAGCTCGGCAATTGACCCTTGGATGGAGGCAAACTTCGTGGTCTCCGGGGAAGGCCCAATGGTCGAACAGAGGATTCAATTTTTACTGACGGATACATGCACATGTGTACTGGAGCATTTGCCTGCGGCAATCGCCAATGCCACAAGGCCTGTTGACCCGCGTATTTCGAAACTCTTGGAGCATACGGAGCATTAAACTCAGGCTTACTAACGATATATTGAGGTTCTCTCTCTATGTCTATTTTCGCTGTCCTTCCTCATCATGATGACGCTGGATGTGGCTTTGGGGTAGAAATTACATATAATGGTTTCGAATTCCCCCACAAACTTATATGCAGAAAAGAAAAGAGGGCTCAGAAGCTCTGATGAGAATAGTTGTTGGCGTTGTTTCCGGAATTATATTGGGTATCTGGAAAATGCTTGTGACATTATTGATCGTTATCCACTTCTTTATGGTGCTATTTACAGGCAAACGGCAAAAGGGGATTGCAGACTTCTGCGAGATCTGGAATACGCAGTTGTACATATTTATCAGATACATGGCGTTTGTTTCCAATGCGCGACCATTTCCGTTTGATGAGATAGCCCCGAATCTATCTAAGTTTGAGTAGGCTGATAGATGAAGATGTGTAGGGATTAACCATTTTCCCGTTCCGGTGCGTGAAAGAGGTGATACAGCGTATCAAAGGCCACGCGCGTATCAGATTCATCAAGATACAGAATGAGCTCTGTGAATGTTGAGGAGATCTCCACAAGATTGATGTTCTGCAGCATGAGCTGCTGCAACATCATGTAAATGAATCCGGGTGTTTCGTACGTATGTTTCGCATTAAACTGAATGTTAAGCGAGGCAATGTTCATGTGTTTAAAGAGCGGTTTGTGTGCGATAAAGGATTCCAATTTTTCCGCGTGCGATGCATCGACGATAACGGTGATTTGATTAATGCCTTCGGAGATAGTTATATACTCATTCTTCTTTTGTACTGCGGTGTACAGGTTGCGAATAGCACGATCAGCTTCTTCAGTTTTTGTATAGGTCAATGTGCACAACCCTGTATGAATCGTTAGGTTTTCAATCTTAAAATCCCCAAGATTGCTTGTGCCATTTTTCATCTGCCTTTGCATTCTGCTGAGTGCCATGACAATGGTATTAGTGTTCAGATCTTTTTTCGTGCGTACTTCGATATGCGGCTGCAGAAAGCCTGCAAGATTGGAGAGGTTAAAGAGTCTGTTTTGTAGGCCAAACTGCAGAAGCGGATTACCTGAAATGACATCGTTAATGGCATCGGAGAGACGAATCATAATGTCATAATTATAACAAAAATATATAAAAATAACAATTTTTATCAAAAAATTATGAATTATTTCATAGTTTTGTACTGTGTATGCACTTTTGTATTTTCTTTTCCACTTATGCGAAATAACGATGTTCTTACCGACGATGGTGTTCATTTCCAGCGGACGATCACAGCGATGATTACACCGTTTGATCCAACCGGCAAATATGTTGATTACGATCAGTTGCGGGCACTTGCAGAGGCACAGGTTCAGGCCGGAAACTCCGTTTGTATTTTAGGAACCACAGGAGAGGCACCAACAATTGAGGAAGGAAATCGCGGGGCTGAAGATGAGCGGGGCAGGATTATCAGGGAAGTTGTGGATCAAGTCAGGAATCGTGTGAGGGTCATTGTTGGAACGGGAACAAATTTTACCAGTGATGCGGTTGGGCACACGAATCAAGCAGCAGAACTTGGAGCAGATGGTGTTCTGGTTGTGACTCCTTATTACAACAAACCAAGCCAAAGAGATATTGTCGATAATTATTATCGGCCTATCGGAGAAGTTGATTTGCCAGTCATTATGTATGACATTCCGGGGAGAACCGCAACCAAAATGGATCCGGAAACTATTGTAGAAGCTTCACGTCTTCCCGGGATTATCGGATTAAAATTTGCAAGCGGCGATTTTGATCAATTGCGGCAGGTACGGCGCGATGCCCCCAATCTTCCTATTTGGTCGGGAGATGATGCCAATACGCTCAATGTCATGCGGGAAGGCGGCGTAGGGGTTGTTTCTGTAGCTTCGAATGCCGATCCCAACAGAGTGCATAATTTGGTGGATCTGGCGAGCCAGGAGAACTGGGATGGAGCACAGGCCATTGATACCGAATTGGCGGAACTGATTAAAGCGTGTTTTCCGGAGGGCTGGTCTAATCCAAGGGGAATTAAATATTTGATGCATCTTATGAGCAGAGGGGCGATTCACAATGTATTTCGTCAACCTCTTGGCCCGCTTCCCGAAGAATTCAGACCTCGTTACCAAGCAATTCTTACAAAACTCGGTCTTATTTAGTTGTTTTACTCCTTATCTATCATGGAAACATTCCCTAATCATCTCCAATCGCTCCACCATGGCGAAAGTGAACCGCTGGTGCGCAAACTGGGCGGCAGTACCACTGCACAAATAGAACAGAGTGTAGATATGCTTAAACATGATCCACGGAAAGGGACTACTGCCACTGTTCTTTCTGCATTCAGACATAATGATTGCCCTCTTACAGGAATCTGTAGCGATCTGGCAGACAGGCTGGCCAATGGAGATACGGAAAACATTGAAAGAGTAACGGCGGGTATTGGTGCCAGAATACAGACACTCCTGGATACCGATAACCTCTTGGATGGTCAACCGACGCCAAATCTATTTCTTACTCTGGATGAGCATCTAAGGCGCATACATCAAGGTGGGCAGTATTCCGTAGAGGAGCAGGGCAGCGATCGTATTCTAGAGACTGGCAATGGCCGGATCTCTCTCCTCGGCCAAGGCGAGATAGCGACAACCAAACTGTATGACTTGCTGCTCTCTTCCAGAATGAAGGTTTTTGACATTGAGGGGATGGAACAGTTCCTTCATCAGTGTGGCGACATTGCACAGCAACGGGATATCACTCACGGCATGCTTGCATACCTTCTGCAAGAATGCAGAGAACAGCGCAATACCAGAATTCTGGTACCGGGATATTTGCCACATACTGCCAGAAGTCTTGGATATTCTGATGTTACTGCTGTGGAAACTTCCATTGTTTTGCGTAATCTACATGGATCGCAAACAGTGTGTTCTATAGAGAAAGAGTTCCCCATTCTCGATAAAATGGGCGGTCGCTGTGTTCCTAGGCTCTCATATCAGGAAGCCATAGAACGATGTTCTGAAGGCGGATCTGCACCGGGCGTTGTGCATCGGGATGCGATTCGTCTTGCGCAGATGGAGGGTATTCCGATCATTGTGCACAACCCTACGAAACCAGAGTTGGGTGCAACGCTCATTCATTGGTAATTAATATTCTTGTAAAAAGTTCCGTGAGGAATCTGTCTCACGGGGCTTTTTAGCACGATGAGAACCAGCTCATAGTTGCCTTCCAGAATGGTATACTCCCACCAATGATCACTTTTGCGTCTTTCCACCCCGTTCTCCAGGCACTAATCGCCACTCTCTTCACCTGGGGTGTCACGGCGCTTGGTGCCAGCATGATCTTTGGTTTTCGAACACTTAATCAGAAGGTCTTGGATGGAATGCTGGGTTTTGCTGCCGGAGTGATGATTGCTGCAAGCTTCTGGTCGCTGCTGGCTCCTGCCATAGAAATGTCTGAGGGCGGACCATTGCCTAAGTGGATACCTGCAGCAGTTGGGTTTGCAGCAGGGGGTGTATTCCTCAGGATCCTTGATCGGTTGATTCCGCACTTGCACTTGGGTTTTCCAAAGAAAGAGGCAGAAGGGCTTCCCACACACCTGCACAAGACGACACTGCTCGTCTTATCACACTCCATAATATCCCAGAAGGACTAGCCATAGGTGTAGCGTTTGGTGCTCTGGCGAATGGTGGTGATGCAATCACTCTTGCAGGTGCTGTAGCATTGACACTTGGTATAGGAATTCAAAATTTCCCAGAAGGATTTGCCGTGGCGGCACCACTCAGGCGAGAAGGCATGTCTTCTGCAAAAAGTGTCTGGTACGGTCAGCTCTCCGCGATTGTGGAACCGATTGCTGCAGTGATTGGTGCAGCAGCTGTCATTGTGATGCAGCCAATACTACCCTATGCACTCGCATTTGCAGCCGGAGCGATGATCTTTGTGGTTGTGGAAGAAGTGGTGCCAGAGAGCCAGCGTGCGGGATACACGGATATTGCAACAGCATGCGCCATGCTCGGTTTTCTCGTCATGATGACGCTGGATGTGGCTCTAGGCTAGCTTTGTGTTCTACAGTACGGCATGCACTTTTTCGCAGAACTCCTTTAGTCGACGCTCTGGAATACCCGCAATATTCACGCGTCCATCATCCAGAACGAACACATTGTGTTTGCTGCGCAGATCCAAAATCTGATCGTGTGTCAGCGGTAACATGGCAAAGAGTCCTCTGCCATTCAGCGGAGACTGAAAGGAATCCGGTAAATTCTCACGCAAAACGGAACGCTTCTGTTCCAGCACGCCCCGTACATGGGCAATGTCCTGCAGCCACTCCTTTTTTTGAGCAGATTGCGTTTGTATCACCACATGCTGACCGAATACCGGTGCTGCGGACCATAGTCCTCGGCTGAGCATAGAGTAATTGGTTTCCACAATTGCGTGTGTCTCTTCATCCGGCACACTGGTGAGCGCCATCCCCGTGCGGTATCTGTACAGACTGTGATTTTTGGAGGCAGACCATGCAATGAGCGTCAGGATTCCTGCTTTCCGCAAAGCATGTGCCGGCTGGGCGTCTTTTTCCGGTTCATCGCCAAAACCCTGATAGGCAAAATCCAAAAGGACCGCACATTCATGCTCTTGCAGAACCGGAATGAGTTCCTTCCACTGCGTTTCTGTAAGATCGATGCCGGTCGGATTAGTGCATCCTGCCTGGAGCAAAACGGTGCAGGGCCCCGGTGTCTTCTTCACCCATTCCATGATGGCGTGATGATTCATGGTGTTTTGCTCAAGCACCGGTACCTCCTGAAAAGAAATTCCAGCCATACGGCAGAGGGGAGCGTAATTCGCCCACCCGGGGGAGGGAATGCACAGCTGCATTTTGGGATTGAGCAGCAGCAGAAGCCGGAGGTTAATGGCGAGCGCACCGGTGCCGCCTGTTGTGGCAATGCTGGCAACGGGTGTTTGATCGTCGGGAAAAATCAGATCCGTGACGGCATGGCGGTACTCCGGAATGCCAAGGAGCGGGGGATAGGTGGAACTGCTCTGAACATATCCGTGCAGAATCGTTTGCATTGCCGTGCGTACGCTCGGAAATAATTTGGTATCTCCCTCTTCATCCACATAAACACCGATCGTGGCATCAATGGCTTCTGGACCCGCTGCACGTGCCTGAGCGGCAATAGAGAACATCGGATCAGGATGGGCCGGTGACAGAGAATTCCACATGCTCATTACCATATGCCAAGAATAGTGATATCAGCGTACTCCTTGATCTCCTCAAATATTTTCTGCACGCGCGCATCGCTCTGCTTGCCTTCAAAATCAATGAAGAAATAGTAGTCGCCTATCTTCTCTCCGGTCGGTCGGCTTTCCAGCTTGGTCATATTCACGTCGTACACTTTAAAGGGAGTGATCAGAATGTGCAGAAGGCCGGACCGGTCTTCGCGCGGGTGCAGAACAATGCTCATGCGTGAACGCTCAAGATCCGGATACGGGTCATCTTTGGCAACAATACCAAACCGCGTTGTGTTGTTGGCTCCTTCAATATTCGTATCCAGTATGGTCAGTTCATGTTCGCGAATGGCATCTTCCCGTGCGATGGCTGCCGTGGAAGGATCGGCGGCCGCCAAATCGAGCGCGTAGGTCGTGCTGCTCACTGGAAAGTGTTCCGCATCCGGAAAATGTTCCAATAAGTATTTGCGACACTGTGCCAGCGCCTGTGGGTGGCTGGCGATGCGGTCAATGCTCTTCGGATCCTGTGCACCGATGGCATGACGAATCCGCAGATCATGCATGCGCCAAATGGATACAGGAGAATGATAAAGCAGATCCAGTACATTATGCACGGAGCCGTGCAGGCTGTTTTCAATGGGAACAACGCCGATAGCATCCTCTGCTTTTTCCAGAATCTGGAAGAGGCGGTCAAAGTTTGCAGCGTACAGAATATCGGCATCCGGAAAGATCTCCTGTGTCGCTTCGCTAGAGAAGGTTCCCGCCGGTCCGAGTGTAAAAATTCTCATGATTGTTGAGAGGAAAGGAATCGAATACAGGCTTCGGTGCTCTCTCTTCCTTCCTTTGCATGTGCACCAAAGAAAGAGCGTAATTGCTCATAGCGCTCAGAGAAACGTTTCAGATCCTGTTTCTTTGCCATTGCAATGCAGTCAGAGAGCGCTGCATTGAAGGCCTCCAGAATGCTGAGCGTATCGGGATTATTCAGGATGATGGGGCCGTACAGCGCCGGATTATCATCCAGAAAACGGCCGACAACATTCAGTTCCAATTCATAGGGAGGCGTACATGTTTCCAGAATTTTGGAGACATCGGCATCGATCCGCTGCAGGACATCGGCGACCAGGAAATTCTTCACATGAGGAAGAACCTGCAGGAGCGCCATGAGCTTATCGTGTTCTTCTGCGGACATGCGTTTGGTCTTCAGCCCCATGCTATGCAAAAGCTCTTCCAGCGATTGTACCGTTGTATCGGCAGCGCGTGCAGGGCAGAGGATAACAGTCTCTCCATGCACTTCTGTCCACGGACCAAAGAGCGGATGCATCCCCACCACTTCCCCTGCACCTTTCTGTAATGCCGCAACCTGCTTCTGCTTGAGAGAGGAAACATCCAGCAGAAGCTGGTCTTCTCTGGTGGCATGGACTATTGCTTCTTCGATAATGCTGACAGACTCTGCAAGAGGAACGGCAAAGATAATGATGTCGCACGTACGGAAAAGTTCTGCATTACGCGCGCGCGTCTTGCGCCCGGTTACTTCCACGGGAAATCCCTGCTCAGAAAAAAGACGTGCAAACTGGCTGCCGGTTCTGCCGGTGCCGCCAATAATGCCGATGCGCAGAGATGGAGTGATATTCATTTATGACGCTGGAGACGTTTTGATTCGGCAAGTAGTGCTTCCAGCAGGGTCATCGCGAACGATGCGGAGAGCCCTAAAGATTGCGCTTCCTTTGCCCATAATTCCCGCAAGGCAGATTCACGATCCGTGTCCTCAACATCCTCTTTCCACTGTACGGTTTCTTTGCAGAGCGCAAGGCGCTCAGCCATCTTTGCAAGAATTTCATGATCAAGCGCATCAATGCGTTTACGAAGGGAGTCCAATGTCATGATTGGAGGGGGGAAGTGAGAAAGTGTTGTATCCGGTTTACGACGTCTGCATTCGGTTTTTTCCCGGTGAAGAGCGTGCTCTGCGCGATTGCCTGATGCATGAGCATGGGAATTCCGTCATGCACAGTGTAACCCGCAGCTGCTGCATCTGTGGCAAAGTGCGTGCGTTTTCCGTAACGCACATCAATGGCACACGCTCCTTTTTTTGCCTGGGGTAATTCCACGGAAACATCGGCGTTAATGGTGCAGATGAGCACATCAGGAGCGGATTCCCTAACAGCGGAAATCTCCGCTGTCTGCATGCCAAAGTGTTCCTGTAATTTTTTTCTGGCGTCTGCATTGCGGGCATAGAGGCAGATATTCTGTATATCCAACTCTCTGCATGCGTGAATAATCGCCGGCACCACGCCGCCGGATCCAAGAATGCTCACGAATTCTGCATTCTTCACAAAAGAGTATCCGTCGCGGAATCCGTCCACATCCTTGTTGTATCCTCTGTATGCACCGTTTTCCGCTACAACGGTGTTGACGCTCTGTAAATCCTGCGCAAGAGGATCCACACCCTGAAGGTACGGGAGGATTTTCTGCTTCCATGGAGAAGTCACCGCCAGTCCTTCAACGGCATTTGTGGTGATGAAATTCCAGGCATCATCCAGATCATCTGTCAGGAATGTTGTGAAGAGCGCATCCATATTCCTTGCATGGAAGAACGTATTGTGGATGAGCGGACTCTGGCTCTGTATATCCAGATTGCCGAGGATACCGAATATCCGGGGATTCCTGCACTGTGCCGTCTGCTGATACATGTGCAGAGGTACTTGCCCATCAGCGGCTGCTTCTCCCTCATCAAGGTATGTGTAGGTGATGGCATTACGGAGAGGAGAAAGCATGCGCAGCATATGTGCTCGTGTTCCCATACCAAGAATCACGCGCTTTTGATTTTCCGGAAGATACGCATGGAGCTTCTGCAACGTGGTGATATCACGGTAGGAGTTTATAGTCGTTACGATTTTGATGATGTCGGCATTGGTTGCTCTAAGTTCATCGGCAATGGTTTTGCAGTGCTCAAAATCCGGTGTTCGCTCGTAATCGTGGAAACTGCGTATGATGCTTATTCCGGCAGGAAGATCAACGGATTCCTGCAGCTCCACATCAACGTATGCAGGATGCAAACGATCAATCAGGTGTGGATCACCACCGCGCAGCGCAACGATCAGAGGCAGAGGAGAATCGAACCTTTCGATCTCCGGTGTGCGATCGCCGCGAACTTCCAGCAGGTTTGCACCGGCTTTCTGCGCGCGCTGTGCGTAGCGCACCGGATCGTGTGCAGCCGATGGCGGCAGGGTTACCGCGAACACAGTGCCCGTAAGCGGGAGAGAACAAAAGATGTTTGTTTGGAGAATGGAATCTTCTCCGGCAGCGTGATATTCGCCACAGACTTGTAGAGTGGATTGCGTTTTTTAAGCATCAGCGACACTTCCTCTTGCAAAGGAAGGTCTGTGAGCGCGGGGCGATGCGTTTTCTGCAATCGCTTCACTGTTCCCTGAACAGAAGCTTCCAGCCAGAGAACAATAACATTTTGCAGCAGACGCCGGCTCTTGGCGGACTCAATGGCGCCGCCGCCGAGCGAGACGATGGATCCGGTTTGTAACGATTGTGCAACAATCTGTTCTTCTTTCAGACGAAAGGCTTTCCATCCTTTCTTCTGCACAAAATCTCCTATGCGTCCATAGTGGCGCTCAAAGACCGTGTCCGTATCAATGCGCTTGAGCGGGAGCTTGCTGGCGAGCTTTTTTGCGAGGCTGGATTTTCCGCACCCGCGCATGCCGACGAGCGCAATGCAGCGGGAGAATGTATGCAGCGTCATCAGATCCCGGAAGAAATGCGGATAGCTCTTAGAGACGCATTCGGAATTCTTGATGCGTATGCCCGGATGCACGGAGCCTAAAATGGCAAAGCACATTGCCATGCGATGATCGCCGTGCGCATCCAGAACAGCACTCTTCACGGCAGAGTCGCCCTGTACCAGCAGCCCATCTTCCATTTCTGATATTTTTATTCCAGCCTTCTTCAACTCGCTCGTCAGAACTTTCAGGCGATTTGTTTCTTTCAAACGCAGATTCCGCGCACCGGAAATGTGTGT